>JAYSVL010000301.1:0-5301 GCA_043718595.1 Gemmatimonadaceae bacterium | reverse complement strand
TCGACGCCGACTTGGGCGGCGCACCATCCGGCGGTAGCGTGGGCCGCGGTGGAGCGACGCGAGGCGTGCGCGCGGTTTCGATTGTCGTGCTGCTGGGCGTCATCGGCTGTCGCGGTGACAATGCGAACATTCCAGCCAGCGAACGGCGACAGATCGCCGACGAGCTGCAGGGGTTGGTCACGCAGGCGTACGACTTCTCCAGACCCGACGTGGGCAAGCGACTGCTTGGTCTCTACGCCGACAGCGGTCGTGTGATTTCTGCAGCGGCAGGCCGCGTGAGTACCACGCACGACGAACTCCAGGCGGAGATTTTTCGTTTTTGGGGACGTGTGGGACGCAACATGCGCGGCCCAAAATTTCAGCTTGGCTCGGCGTACGTGGACATCATCACACGCGACGCGGCCGTGATGACGTTCACCTACAGTATTCCGCACACCACGCCGCAAGGCACGCCGCACGTCGTCAGTGGAGCGTGGACGACCTTTTGGCGCAAGCAAGGCGGGCGTTGGATGATTGTGCAAGAACATTTGTCCGACACGCCCGAATCGACGGCACCTGGGCCAAGCGTGAGTCCACTGGCGGCACCACCACCGCGATAGCACATCATCCTTTGCGTAGCAGCGAGGGTCGAGTAGCGAAACTCACCATATCGAGTACAGGCATCCGTCCGATGTGTATCAGCGAGTCTGTCGATGTGCGCCGGTTGGGCGATCAGCTACACGCCAAAGCCGCGCAACTCCGCCGCTTTCGTTCGGCTGACCGGGATCCGCGCACCGTTATGCATCTCCGCTTCGACGCGACCCTTGGGCAGCGTGCGAAACGCTCTGACAAAATCGAGGTTGACGATGTGCGCACGATGCACTCGTGCAAACTTTGCTGGATCGAGACGCGCTTCCAGACGACTGAGCGGCAGGTGCAGCATGTGCCGCGCACCACTCACATGCGCCACCACATAGTCTCCCAGCGCTTCAAAAGCGTGCACGGTGTCCACGCGCACCGGAATGATCGCTCGGCCAGCGCGCACAAAGATCCGGCTGATGGTGTTCGTGCCCATTGCGGCGCGCAACCGATCAATCGACGACGCAACGACAGGTTCACCAATCGCGGAGCGGACGCGGTCCATCGTGGCCGCAAGCCGCGCGGCGCCGAACGGCTTGAGCAGATAGTCCAGGGCACCGAGTTCAAACGCTGGTACGGCGTGTTGCGCGTATGCCGTCGTGAAGATGACAAACGGCTGGTGCTCGAGATGCGACAGCACGTCGAGACCGAGCATGCCAGGCATTTGAATGTCGAGAAAGACGAGATCCGGTCGCAGTCGGTTGATGCCCTCCACCGCCGTGATGCCGTTTGCCGCTTCGCCAACACACTCAATCCAGTCGATGGCGGCCAACATGTCGCGCAAGCCAGCGCGGGCGATCGCCTCGTCATCGGCAATGAATACTGACACGTTCATGCGTCGTCCGCGTGTGGCACCACCAGTGTAGCGATCACGCCGTGCGGGCTGTTGGCGACCACGGTCAGTTGTGCACGCGCACCGTAGAGCGCGCGCAGGCGATCGTGCAGTCGACGCAGTCCTGTACCTGGCGTCGCGCTGTTTGACCAATCGATACCGACACCGTGTAGACCGACACCGTTGTCACGCACCTCGACGTGCAGCGACGTCGCGTCTCGCCACGCGCGGATGACAACGGCCGTGTTCTCAACGTTGGGCTCCGCACCGTGACGCACGGCGTTCTCCACCAACGTGAGCAGGGAGAACGAGGGCAGGTAGGCCGCGTCGGCAGTGATCGGTACATCGAACGTGACGTGCAATCGTTCGTCGAAGCGAAGTCGCTCAAGGTCGACGTATTGCGCAACGAACGCGCGCTCTTCGGCCAGCGTGACCAACTCGCGGTCTTCCTCAAGCGTTGTGCGCAGGAGGCCGGCGACCTGTTCCGCGGCGAGCGATGCGCGAGCGGGTTCGCGCGGAATGAGCTGCACCACCGTGTGCAACGCGTTGAACAGAAAGTGCGGATTGAGTTGCGCGCGCAGTGCGGCGAGTTGCGAACGAACCGCGAGCGCTTCGGCCAAACCGGCGCGGCGCGTGGCCGCCGTGGCGTAACTCGCGCCAATCACCAGCACATAGAGCCACATACCCGCGACAAGAAACGCGCCGAGGCTTGGACCGTACACCAGAACGATGGCATGTCGTGCCACACTTTCAATGGCGCTGTTGACGAGAAACCAGCTGCACGCGAACACGATCGCGGCCGCCACGTGTTGCAATACAAATGTGGTGTGGATGCGCTCAGGCCATGGCACGCGGGCGACAAATCGCACCACCAATATGCTCAGCAGGGCGGCGGCGACAATCATGCGCAAAGCCGCCAGCGCGGCCGACGCCGGCGACACGCCGTGCGCAGCAACCATCAGCACGGCGAACAGCGCCCAAATTGGCAGCCAGCCGAGCGACACCTGAAGCCACATCCACGGTTGTCTTTCGGCGTCGACGGGTCGGCGCGGTATCATGCGTGAAATATGGGCGACTAGCGCGGTGCTGCCGCCGCAACACGCTTCGCGTCGATCTTGAGCGTGCCTTCCGTCCACGTTTTGCCAGCGTCGTACGAGCGGTCCTGTTGCATCTTGAAACTGGCTGGCGTGATGGCGAAGTAGCGCATGCGCGTGATCACCGGTTTCCCGTCGGCGCCAACACCTTGTGACGTGGTCACCAGTTCGCCATTACGCGCGTCAGCGGTGCCGGTAGAGAACGTCGCTCGATACGCGTCGAGCGAAGAGCTGCGCCACTGTTTGGCGGCCGGATCGTACATACGCACGCTGCTGGCGAGCACCAGCGGATTGCCCGACGCGTCAGTGAGGCGCATCTCATCTTCAATGGCAAATCCATCGAGCACACGCCACGCTTTCAAACTGCCGACAAGTTTTGGCACGCCGTGAATGCGCTGCGCCAGCGTGCTGGCAGCAGGCTTCGCGTTTAGTTCCCACTGTCCAACGAGAAACGCGAGCTGCTGGACTTCTTTCGGCGCTGACGTCGCGAGTGTGGTTGCGGGGGTCGCAGTGGCCGGGCCGTGCTGCGCGCGTGTGACGACCGGATAGAGCAGCACAATGGCGAGACAACGGACGCGGGTAAGACGTAACGACATGAGTTCTCCGATTCTGGTTCGACGGGCGCGACGCACGGCGATAGGACCCTGACATCATATGGTACTGCGCGCTGAGGGCCCAACGCGACGGAAATTCGCTGAACGGTCGTTTCAGTACGACGAGTGGCGACGGTTCCGGTGGCATGGGGATGCGCCGAACGCGTATCGTGCGTGCATGACGTTACCCACCATCGCGCCGAGCGGCACACCGAACAACGCATCGCCAATCATCACGCTGCGCGACGTGACGCGCCGTTATCCCTCTGCCGCTGGCGAATTGTCGGCCATTGACGGGATCAGCCTGACCATCGAACGCGGGGAGTTCGCGGTCGTCGTCGGGCAGTCTGGTAGTGGCAAGTCTACTCTGCTCGCGATGCTCGCGGGCATCGATGCACCGACCTCGGGGGAAGTGCACGTAGCCGGGACCGCGGTACACGCACTCACCGAGCGCGAAAAGTCCGCTTGGCGCGGCACGGCCGTTGGTATCGTCTTCCAGTTTTTTCAACTGCTGCCGACGCTGACAACACTGGAGAACGTCTTGTTGCCGATGGACTTCTGTGGTCGTGTCGCGGCCAGCGAACGCGAAGCGCGCGCCCTGGCGTTGCTCGATCGACTTGGCGTTGCGGACCAGGCGCATAAGCTGCCGTCCACGCTGTCTGGTGGACAACAACAACGCGTCGCCGTCGCACGTGCGATGGCCAACGCGCCCGCCGTGCTGTTGGCCGACGAGCCGACCGGCAATCTCGACTCAAAAACGGCGAGCGGCATGATGGACGTCTTCTCGAGTCTCGTCGCTGAAGGGCATACGGTCGTCATGGTCACGCATGACAGCGCCGCCCAGCGCTTTGCGACGCGTACCATCACTCTCGCCGACGGTCAGGTTGTCGCCGACAGCCGCACGGGAACGCTGTCGTGAGTGTGCACGTGCCACCACGGTGGCGGAAGGTGCTGCGTGACGTGTGGTTGCACAAACCGCGGGCGCTGCTTGTCGTGCTGGCGATTGTGGTTGGTGTTGTTGGCGCAGGATCGGTGCTCAACACCTGGGGACTCATTCGTGTCGCAACGCGCGACGAGTACCGGGCGAGCAATCCGCCGTCGGCCGTGTTGCGCATGGACGTGGTCAGCGCCGCGTTCCTCGCGCGTGTACGCGCACGCCCGGACATCGCGCACGCGGACGCCCGACGTACGGTGTCGGCGACGGTGCGGGTTGATGGTGTGTCGCAGCGAGCGCAGTTGTTCGCGCTTGCGGAAACGGAGGTGCGCATCGGGCGTGTGGTGTCGGTGCGCGGCGCGTGGCCGGCGAGTGACAGCACCATCGTCATTGAACAATCGTCGCTGGATTTCTCGGGCGCTCGTGTTGGTGGCACTGTCGCGGTGCAGGTCGATAGCGGCAGCGAACAAGCGTTGCGCGTCGCCGGTGTGTCGCGCGATGTGGGCCTGGCACCGGGGTGGATGGAGCACGTCGTCTACGGGTTTGTTGCACCATCCACACTCGTCGCACTGGGCGTTCCGCCAACGTTCGATCAGCTCCGCATCGTTGTGCGTGATCAGTCGCTCACGCGCGAGGCCGTGCGACGCGTGGCATTCGCCATCAAGGCGGACGCCGAAGCGCTCGGACACACCGTACGCGACGTCGATGTTCCCGTGCCAGGTCAGCACATCCATGCCGGGCAGATTGAGTCGCTGCTGTTTACGCAGGGCGCGTTCGGCGCGCTGGCGCTGCTGCTCAGCGCGTTTCTCGTGGTCAATCTCATTTCGGCGATGCTGGCGGGGCAGGTGCGGGAAATCGGCATCATGAAGGCGATTGGTGGATCGTCTGGCCAGATCGCTCGCATGTACCTCGGCCTGGCGAGTGTGCTGGGGCTTGTCGCGTCCATTGTGGCGCTTCCGCTCGCGGCGCTGATTGGACGAGCATATGCGCAGTTCACGGCCGACCTGCTCAACTTCAGCATTCGCGACGTATCTATTCCGTGGCCGCTCGTGGTCGCGCAGCTCATCGTCGCGGCGTTGTTGCCAGTCTGCGCCGCCGCCATTCCCGTGTTGCGCGGCACGCGCATTCCCGTGAGCGATGCCCTGCGCGACGTGGGGATCGACGCACATGGGAACGCGCGTGCCGGCCTGCTGTTGCGACGCGCGCACGGTGTGTCTCGTCCCCTGCTGC
>JAYSVL010000031.1:0-2839 GCA_043718595.1 Gemmatimonadaceae bacterium | reverse complement strand
TGTCGATGATTTCGCGCTGGAAGATCGTGGACAACTTGCGGCGCAGCTCGGTTGAACTTACGCAACTCCTGTTCCTCATCGCCGGCTGGACCATCCTTCCCGGATCGGTGGTGCATTGGACGTTGCTCGGGCTCGGCGCCATCATCGCGCCATGGGCGAGCGTGTTGGCGCGGGCGATCGTGCAGCCACCGCTCGATAAATCCTGGCGCACGTACTACGCCGCAGTCGGACAGGACGCGATCGTGAGCACGCAGCAAGCCCTGCTCGCGCTGATCTTTCTGCCGCACCAGGCGTGGGTGTCCGTTGACGCGATCATGCGGACGCTGTACCGCGTCTTCGTCTCCAGGCGAAAACTCCTGGAGTGGCAATCGGCGTCGTTCGTGGAGCGATTCGCCAGCACGCACATGGATAGTTGGCGGACCCTTCATGCCACTACGTGGTTGGTGGCGATCGGCGTCGTGACATGGTCCGTCCTCGGGGTGCGTGGACATTTGGCGCTCGGCCTTCCGCTGCGCGATCTCGTACCATCGGCACTCGCCGTGTGGAGCATCGCACTGCTCTGGCTCGCCGCGCCACGGTTTGCCGTCGTGTGGAGCCGACGCGACGCGCCGACGCGCACCCCGTTGTCGATCGCCGAACGCGCGACGGCCAGGCGATATGCCGCGGCGCACTGGCATTTCTTCGATCGTTTTGTCACCGCCGACACGCACTGGCTCGCGCCCGACAACTTCCAGTCTGATCCAGTCCCAGTCGTGGCGATGCGCACCTCGCCGACGAACATCGGGTTGCAACTGCTGGCTACGGTCAGCGCGTTCGATCTTGGTTTCATCTCGGCCAGCGACATGACCGAGCGGCTTGAGCGGACGGTGGCAACGATTCGCACGCTCCCTCGCTATCGTGGCCACTTCTACAATTGGTACGATCTCAATGACTTGCGTATCTTGTACCCCCCGTATATCAGCACGGTTGACAGCGGCAATTTAGCCGGTCACCTGATCGCGCTGCGACAAGCATGCGTGCAACTCGCCCTGACGGACAGCGCGCTGCGCGACCGCTTGCACTCGGTGGCGGACCACGCGTACGCGTTGGTCGTGGAGATGGACTTCACATTCCTGTACGACAAAAAACGCAAACTGTTTACGATCGGTTTCCATCCAGACTCGGGCACCGCCGACGACTCCTACTACGACCTGTTGGCCTCGGAAGCACGTCTGGCGAGTTTTTTGGCGATCGCCAAGAACGAGGTGCCGGTCGAGCATTGGTTCCGACTGTCACGATCGCTCAATCGAACCGGAGGCGCCACCGCGCTGGTATCGTGGAGTGGCAGCATGTTCGAGTACCTCATGCCGACATTGGTGATGCGCACCCTGCCGCTCACCATGCTCGATCAGACCTGTCGCGGCGCATTGGACCGGCAGCGGGCGTATGCGCGCCGTCGCCGTGTGCCATGGGGTATCAGTGAATGCGCGTACAACGTCCGTGATCATCAGTTGACCTATCAGTATCATGCGTTTGGCGTGCCTGATCTCGCACTGCAGCGTGGCTTGGCGCTGGATCTGGTCATTGCGCCCTATGCCACCGCACTCGCGGCGATGGTCGATCCGCCCGTGGCGATGGCCAACCTCCAGGTGCTCGAAGGCAAAGGGGCGCTGGGCCCGTTCGGCTTCTGCGATGCGCTCGACTACACACGCCCGGAACCCGGCAAGCGGTTTGCGCTCGTGTCGGCTTACATGGCGCATCACATCGGAATGTCGCTGGTGTCGCTCACCAACGTGCTCCTGAACAATCGGTGGCAGGATCGCTTCCATGCCGATTCTCTGGTGCGGTCGGCAGAGCTGTTGCTGCATGAGCGGGTACCACGACGCCTGGTGCTGCACACCGTACAGCGCGCCAGAATCCACGAGCCGCTGGTCGAGCAACAGAGCAACCGATCGGTGGTCCGCGAAGTCGAATCGGAGACGAGCGGTCCGCGGATCGCCTTGCTTGGCACCGCGCCGTACACCGTCATGCTGAATCACAACGGCAGCGGGTACAGTCGATACGAAGGGCTGGCGGTCACGCGATGGCGTGCCGACGGCACACGAGATGACGCGGGGCAGTTTTGCTATCTCAAGGACATCGGCAGCGGCGCGGTCTGGTCGTCGTCGTATCAACCGGTGTGCAAGACCGCCGACGAGAGCCGCGCCTGGCTGAGCGCCGATCGGGTCACCTTGCATCGCGTGGATGACGGCATCGAAACCCGTTCCACCATCACCGTCGTTTCCGGAGACGCCGCCGAGGTGCGGTGCGTGTCCCTCACGAATAGCGGGCGGACCACGCGTGATATCGAGCTGACGAGCTATGGCGAGGTCGTGATGGCACCGGCGGCGGCCGACCAGGCACATCCGGCGTTCTCGAATCTGTTCGTAGAAACCGAATGGCACGCGTGGTGCACGGCCATCACGGCGACGCGTCGTCCACGCACAGCCGACGAGCCGCAGCTCTGGTGCGTGCATGTCGTCGACGCCGGATCCGATCGACTCGGTTCGGTATCCTGCGAGACGGATCGTGCACGCTTCCTGGGCCGCGGACGTAGCGTGCGTGATCCGGTCGCCATGGAAGTCGACGGCGCGCTGTCTGGAACAACGGGTGCCGTGCTCGACCCCATCTTTGCGTTGCGCACGCGGGTGCGGGTCGCACCGGGACAGACGGTCCATGTGTCGTTCACAACCCTGGTGGCGACCAGTCGTGCGGCAGCGTTCGCGCTGGCGGATCGCTACGACGACCCACATGCGGCGCACCGCGCTCGCGATGTCGCCTGGTCGGTCACCGAAAGCGAACACCACGAACTGGGCATTAC
>JAYSVL010000004.1:0-8827 GCA_043718595.1 Gemmatimonadaceae bacterium | reverse complement strand
TGATGTGTGCGACCACGTCACCCCTGGGCACGGCAACGGTCGTGACAACCCGTTTGCCTTTGAGGTCAGCGTCATGAACAACTTCAAGCGTCTGCAGTTGTGAGGCAGATTCGATCATCTCAGTGACTCCGGGTGTGGTGGAGGGCTTCGCGCGCTGTGATAGAGTTGTCCGGCTGACCGCGGATCGTTCCGCGACACATGGCCGTCCGGCACGAGCAGGCGAATGGTTCGCTGTGCTCGTTCATCAGCTGCGCATAGTCCAGCGTCAGCTCGTCTCCCGCGGCGATGGACCGCGTTGCAATCACGTTCAAACCATCGTACGTCGTGTTCGCGTCACAGGAGTGATTCTGCGGCGACCACGCTAACGGCGATTCATCCCAGAGGGCATACACTTCGCCGCTGAGCGGATAGGCGTAGCGACCAAACGACCGCAACAAGTCGCCCCGCCAGTGCGTGTCAACAAATCGTTTGGTGATCAGCCGGTGTGATCGCCCTTCACCGGCGAACACCACGTCATGCTCATGCAACGGCTGCGTGGCAAAGATGCCGTAACCAGACACGCCGTTCCCTTGCATGCGATACGGACGCTGCTTGCGACGATGCCGCGACAACCCGTCCGCGATGATGCGCTCGGCGAAGCCTTCTTGCCCGATACCGTCGTGCGCCAGAATATGGTCGGCCGAGCCTTCATATCCGTCGCGATAAAACACCGAGCAGGTGAAGTTGATCTCGAGAAAGAACAACTCCTGCGCCGCGTTCATACGAAAGTCGAGTCGCGCATAGCCCACTCCACCAAAGGCGGCAAACACTCGTCGCGCCGCATCTTGCAGTTGTTCGCGCAGCGCGGGCTCACGCACCGGAATGTTGGCGCTGGGATGCAGATCGGACGTTTTGAGCGCGTAGGTCTTGAACTGCAGCCCCTCGGGAAACTGATATTCCACCGGCGTGAGCGCTTCGGACGAGGCAGCACCATCCGCGCCCGAGATCACGAGCACCGTGAACTCCCGTCCGTCGATGTACTCCTCGACCAGCAACTCATCGTAGTCGGCGAGCAGCGTGTGGACTTTCGCCAGCAGGGCGGACGCGTCGTCCACGCGCGAGTGCTCGTCAATGCCGAGGCTGTCTCCAGCGTGCGACGGCTTGACGAAGAGAGGGAATGCGAGCCGGTTGGCGGCATCGATCGCATCCGCAGGGGAACGCACCAATGCATGGGCGGGTGTCGGCACGTCAGCCGTGAAAGCGACGTACTTCATCAGCGCCTTGGGCGGATCGTAGAGATGCGCCGGCGGACCAGTGTACGGCAGGTTGAGCAGGTCGAGCGACTGAATCACGTCGATCGACGGCACGTCCCAGTCGAGATACCCCTCACACAGGTTGACGAAGATGTCGTACCCATGGCGCGACAGCTGCTTCAGCTGCTTGTACGTGGTCAGCTTGTTGAGCTTGACGTGATGCACCGTGTGCTGCGGAAGCAACGCGGATAGGTCGCGTGGCGGGTCGTAGTGCTGGTAGTCGACGTCGGATGTGGAATAGTCCGGCAGCAGGACGCAAACCTTCATGACACCGCAGCGGGCGTGAGCGGCGTGCTGACGAACAAGGCGTCGTCAATGATGTCGCTGACCGCTTCGGCAAACGTGCGGTTGGCGAAGCGCAGGATGGCACCGATCGACGTGTAGTTCTCGTCTTCGGAGATGCCGCACTGAGAATTCACCTCCAACACATACAGCTGATCGGTGGCCGGATCGTAGCGTAGATCGACGCGTCCGTAGCCCGTGCCTTCAACGGCGACGTACGCGGCCCAGCTGACATCATTGATGATTTCGGACAGCGCTGCCGACACCGGCGCATACTGCCACAGGTATTCATCGGCACCGACGGGAGTTTCGCGTTCGTAGATCTCCCAGAGGCGATCGAACGAGAGAAACTGCTCGGTCGGCGGCAAGGTGTGATGGAAGACGCGCTCGACCGGCGGATAGACTCGCCGACGATTCGGTGCGTCGTGTGACCCGACGATAAACGTCGTGAACTCGCGCCCAACAATGAATGACTCGGCGATCACGCCACCGGCGGTGAGATTCCACCCGCGATAGCCGTCGTGCAGCTGACGAACCTCCGACTTGAGCGCCTTGGCGGTGCGAACAACCGACTTGATGGTGATGCCCATGCTCCCGGCCGATACCGCTGGCTTGACGATCACCGGCGTGCCGAGTCGTTTGAGCACGCCACTCGCGTTAGTGACGTCGGGCGTCATGACTTCCCAGGCTGGCGTCGGCACACCGAGGGCGTTGAACGCCTGCTTCATCACGATCTTTGACGTTGTCAGTTCATAGAAACGTTCACTGGCACCCGTGTAGCACAGACCCACCGCGTTCATGCGACGGATCACGCTGACACCGGGCGCACCATTGAGCTCGTCCCCGTCGCAGAGGTTGAACACCACCGGCGTCCGCCCATCGGACTCGCGCAGCACGCGATCGATCACGTCGCCGTAGTTATCCATCGTCACCTGCTCCCATCGCCACTCGACACCCAGCGCCCCGAACACGGCCGCATACTCGGCGTGGCTCTGACTGAAGTCGTAGTAGTAGTCGAGGTTTGGGTCCGAAGTCTCGAGGTGCGGCGCGAAGACCCAGACGAGTGGCGATGCGAGCGGCTGCCCTTCTCCTGCCAGCGACGAGGCGGTCATGAGCGCGGGTGAAGTGTGGTCGATACCTGCGTACAAAAACAGAGCTCGATTATCGATCGCAACATACTATCGTAGACGTTGCTTCCCGTCCAACGTTATTTCGTTCGAATAGGATTTTTTCTCGGTCATGTCTCTTCACGCTCACGTCATGCTCGCTATGCGAACCGAACATCGTCGATGGTATCCCATGGTTGTCGCCTGCGCCCTCGTCTCGCCAAACGCGCCACCGGTACTCGCGCAACAAGCATTGCCACCGCGCATCCCAACGATGGCGGGCAAGTCACCGGTGTACGCGCCCAACGGCGTCGCCGCCACCAGTCAGCCACTCGCGACCACGGCCGCGATCAAGGTGCTCGACGGTGGAGGCAATGCGATCGATGCCGCGGTCGCAGCGGCGGCGGTGCTCTCGGTCGTTGAGCCGATGATGACCGGTATCGGTGGTGACATGTTCGCCATCGTCTGGCTGGCGAAGGAACATCGACTGGTTGCCCTCAATGCCAGTGGACGCGCGGGCTCGCTGATGACACGTGAGACGCTCCTCAAGCGCGGTCGTACGACAAACATTCCGCGTGGCATTGAGACGGTCACCGTTCCAGGTGCGCTCGCCGGATGGCAGACACTGCTCGACAAGTACGGCACCATGCCGTTGGCGAAGGTGCTCGCACCGGCGATTCACTACGCGGACAGTGGTTTTGTCGTCACACCAGTCATCGCGGACGACTGGGCGGGACAAGTCAACATCCTGCGACGTGACCCTGGCGCGGTCGCCACGTTTCTTCGCGATAACCAACCGCCGCGAGCTGGCGACTGGTTCGTCAATCGCGACTATGCACGCACGTTGCGCGAGATCGCGCGACTTGGCCCGTCCACCTTCTATAGAGGCGCGCTCGCCGTCAAACTCGCCGCCCGAATCAAAGAGCTCGGCGGATTTGTCACGCTGGCCGATCTCAAGGCCAACGCGCCAACGTGGGTGACGCCCATCTCGACGACATTCAAGGGTTACCGCATTTGGGAGATGCCGCCAAGCAATCAGGGCATCGCCGTGCTTGAGATGCTGCGCATCCTTGAGCCGTACGATCTCAAGAGTATGGGACACAACTCGGCCGCGTACCTGCATCTGCTCATTGAAGCGAAGAAGCTGGCCTATGCCGACATCACGCGATTTGTTGGCGACGCGGATCATCTCACGCTGACGCCCGCACAAATGCTGACCGACGCGTTTATCGCCGAGCGTCGCTCGCATATTGATCTCAGCAAAGCGCAGACGCGGGTGGAGCCTGGACCTGAGCGTGTTGGTGGAGAAACGGTCTATCTCACCGTGGCGGACAAAGCGGGCAACATGGTCTCCTTCATTAATTCCAACTACGACGAGTTCGGCTCAGGCGTCGTTGTGCCGGGCACTGGCTTTGTGTTGCATGACCGTGGCGCCGGGTTCTCGCTCACGGAGGGGCTGCCCAACACCGTCGCGCCGGGCAAACGTCCGTCGCACACACTTATCCCGGCATTCATTACAAAGCCGGGCGCTCGCCAAACAGCAGACGGCAGCGGCGACGAACCGTACATGAGCTTTGGCGTGATGGGCGGCGCGATGCAAGCGCAGGGTCACGCGCAGTTCGTGATCAATCACCTCGTCTTCGGCATGGACGTGCAAGCAGCACAGGACGCCGGTCGGTTCCGTCACCAGAACGGGGTGCGCGTCAACATTGAGCAGGCCATCCCCGACAACGTGGCGACCGCCTTGCGTGCGCTTGGCCACGATGTGTCGTACGCGGGCCCAAGCAATTTCGGCGGAAGTCAGGCCATCATGAAACTGGTGCGAGGCTGGGTGGCCGGTTCCGATCCACGCAAAGACGGTCACGCCGCCGGACATTGACATCGATACAAGCAAAACAAACAGCATTTGACGCGGAGGGTTAGCCGAGGTCCGCAGGGTCACGCAGAGAACTTTTAAAGTTGTCCTCCGCGCACTTCGCGGACCTCTGCCAGACCTCTGCGTCAAATGCTGTTGCAGTTTGAGACAACGAACTGCAACTGCTCGGGGGCTTCGCCCCGATAGGAACAGATTTACGGATAAGAACCGAGCCAACAAATACTTTTTTGTTCTGTTTTTGCTGTGGCGGTATCTGTTCTTATCCGCGAAATCCCTGTTATCGGGGCGAAGCCCCAGGCAGTTCTACAGTTTTTATCCGCCTGTTTCCGCCGTTACCGGATCGCGTTGACTCGCCCCGCGTTCAGGTTGTCGAAGTTGAGGATGGTATTGAACACCAGGAAGTACGATCCGATCGTCGTGCCGCGATACACCGGATTGTTGGCGAACAGCACCACATGTCCCTTGTCGAGCGGCGCGTCAACGACCACCGGCCGCTGCGCAATTCCAGCGCCGCCGTCCAACAGCCCCGACACCAGCAACACGTTCTGTTCAGCGAAACGGAGCGCTACGCGCGGCCGTTGCTCGGGTGGAATGATGTTGAGAGGATTCCGTAACTGATCGAGCGTTGGCACCGCCACCTGCCATGGCGACGTCGGCGCGGGAGTTGGCTGCGTGTCAACGCGCGCCACCAACTGCGGGCGACCTTGCACCACGTCGGGATCGTCTGGCGTACCACGACCCGTCGCACGCGCTGGCGCGCCACCAGCGCGACCACCTGCACCGCCACCACCTCCTCGTCCGCCACCGCGAGCGTTGCTCACACCAAGCGACATGCCACTGTTGCTAAAGACGGCGAGGTTGTCTTGCACACCGTACACGATCGGGCTCTTGTCGTCGGCGAGTCGCGTGCGGAGCAGTGTGCCCACCACCTCGTTGCCGGCCGGTGTACTCGAACTCACACCGTTGGTGAGTCCAAACTGAATCGCGAACTCGTTGGTACTTTCCGAGGTAATCATCACACCGCCGTTGCTCACAAACGATTGCATTTTTGCCAGACCGTCCCAGCCGAGTCCGGGGCGCATGTCATCGGTTTGTGCCCACGTACCGATCGCCGGTGTTTGTGGTGTGTTCTTCCACGGGATCGGGTTCCGCCACTGCGGCATCCCCTGAATGATCGAGATCGGCGACCCGCTGCCCGGTGCGAGAATCAGTACGTCATAGATGGCGTTCAGGTCGCCCTTCTTGGGAATATCCTGAAAGCTGATGTAGTCGTACGGCACGGACAGGAAATCGAATGCTTGCCGCCACCAGCCTTCGGTTTGCGTACTGCTCCAGCTGTGCACGAAGGCAATGCGCGCCGCGCGCAGCGGATGCATGGCGACCGACGGTGCGGCGGGTAGCGCGGTGACATCGAGGCCGAGTGTTTTGGTGGCTTTGTCGAGCACATCGCGAGAGACGTTCCGAATCACAAACGAGCCACGATTGAACTTTTTGCCAGCGGCCTCAAACGGCTCTTCGGCGGCCTGGAAGTCGGCGTCTTTCAGTTGATAGCGAAGTGTCGCGAGTGCGTTGTCGGCGTTGTGATTGATGGCGAAGATGGAACCGGTTCCACTCACACCACCCGGTGCGGTGATCGTTCCCGTCACTGGCGTGACCGGCACTTTGAGCACTGTGGTATCGACAACACGCACGGCTTGCACGGCGAACGCTTCCGGGAATGTCCATCCCGTGTCGTCGTACGGATTCTTCTGCGGATCGTTCGGGCTCCAGTACTGGTAGTCGAGAATCGCGTCGGCGATGCGCGAATACGGCTGGTCCATACGGATGATGTACGATCCCGCCGGGAACTTGCGTTGTTCGGTGGTTGGTGCGCGCACAGTATCAGCAGCGGGGGTGACAGCAGCACCGCCGCGACCACCTCGTCCGCCCGCACCCGCAGCGGCGGCCGCACGTCGCACCGGCATTGTCACCGAGAACTCTGCCGTCGCGCGCGAGATCTCCACCGCCTGCTTTTGCAACACACGCAGCAGGTCAACTTGTGCACCCGGTCGCGGATCTGTGGCAGGGAACACGTAGGCCGCTGGCCCTTCGGTGGTCGACTTGAGAATCGAGCGTTTGCTCTTCTCATAGAAGTTGCGCAACAACTGCAAACGGTTGTTCGCCGTGTAGTTGAGCGACGTAAGCAAGCCGGCTTGTTCGTAGTTGTTGTTGTTGCGGAGCGACCACTTGAAGCGACCCGTGATCGGCGGGTTCTGTCGCCACCAGTTGCGCGACGTCTCGTTCGCACCAAGCACACGTTCAACGGTCTCTGCGGTGCCACCGTTGCCGAATGTTTCGTATAAGCGGCTAATGCCGTTATGCGTTGCCGCAATGAACATCAGGTAGCCGGGAGACCATGTATCAAAACCGCCGAACGCAAACACACCCGGCAATCCAAGACGCGTCATCTCCTGCACGTTGTTCCAGCCAACGATCTGCCATTCGTTCGTCAGCAGCGGATCGACCCACGCGTTGTAGGGGCCGTCGCCGATCGTGTTGTCATACAGAAACGATCCGGATTCGTGCAGATCGTGCAGCACCTGCGCTTTGTGCTCCACGTAGGTATTGAGCACATTCTGCGTCAGCTTGAGCGTCATCCCCATCGCGTCGCGATTGTTGTCGTGCGCCACATAATGGCCCCAATAAATCAAACTCGGCGGCGTCTGTCCTGGGTGCGCCATCTTCCAGTTAAACACATCCACCACGCGGTCACGCCCGTCCACTTCAACGATGGGTGTAATGAGTGTGATGACGTGTTCGCGAATGTTTCGGATGTAGTTGCTCTCGTCGACCGCGAGGCGATACGCCAGCTCCATCAGCGCGGTTGGTGCGCCCACTTCGGTACTGTGAATCGTGCCGGTGATGTAGTAGACCGGCGCCGCCGTCCTGGCGATCGCGTCGGCCGTTGCGTCATTCATGCCGATGCTGCGCGGATCGGCGAGTTTCGCCAGCTGCGCTTTGTTTGCATCCATCTTGGCCAGCAGTGCTTCTGATGCCACCGCGACAACAATCATTTCGCGCCCTTCTTCCGTAGTGCCGATGCTCATCACGCGCACCCGCGGCGACGACTTCGCCAGGAGACGCATGTAGGCGTACACTTCGGTGGAGTTGGGCAGCTTGGTTGGTGCGCCGGCAATGTCACCGAGAACGGCCTTCGGCGTCGGCACCGATTTGGACGCCGGCATGTAGTCGGTGAGGATCGTGTTGAAGAACGGCTCCGTGGTGTATTCACGAATCTTCTTCGTGTATTCCTCGTCGATCGGCTGACTGGGGTTGCGACCGGGTTTGGCGGCGGCGAGTGGATCGACGCTGCCCTGGGCGGCTAGTGGGAACGCGGCGACGGTAGCCAGGAACAACGCGCGGGCGAGTGCGCGCGGCAGGTGGAAACGCGACAGCATGAAAAGCCTCGATGGGGATCGGGTGCGAGCGCAGCAATGGCTGCGCGACAACGAACACGCGGCGAGCGCTTCCGCGCAAGTCGCTAGGCACTCGTTCCCACGCACGGAGAGACCCTACGGTTTTGCCAGCGTCGCCCGGTACGCGGTGATTGCGTTGATCGTCGTCGTCACGCGCAACTCGGCGACCTTGCGACCGATGTCCTGCAGCCACTTGAGTGACTGAAACTTGACGCCGTTGATTTCCGCCTGGCCGGCCTTGACGCGCTGCTGGAAACGAATCGACTGCGGGTCAGCAAGCGCCATCGTGGCGTCAATGCCGAGTTCTTCGTGCAAGCCGCTCGTGCCGGAACTCGCGCCGATCTTGATCCCCTCGGGGATTTTGAGCTCGTTCTGGATGTACGGCTGCACCACGCTTGTGTGGTTGTAGAACTCCGGGATGTGTTTGAAATAGACCTTGTCCGGACTCTCGGCGTACACCTTGGTGAGCGAATCGGCTGCGGCCTGCATGCCACGACCGTTCCCGCCGCTGTCGCCCATGTAGTAGACCTCTTTGAATCCCATGCTCCGCAGGTAATTGCCCATATCGAAGAGCAGTGCGACGTAGGTGGCTTGCGTGATCATCGGACCCGCTCGGCCCGGCTGAATGTTCGGTCCCGCATTGCCCGGTTCGAGCGTGACAAGCGGCGCGACCAGCGTCTTGCCCATTTTCCGCGCCATCATCTCGCCCAACAGCTTGATGTTGATGTTGTGCTTGTTCATCTGGAGGTTGCCGTCGTTGTTTTCGACGCCACCGGTCATGATGAGCGCGGTTGTGTAGCCATCCTTGATCATGTC
>JAYSVL010000300.1:0-5327 GCA_043718595.1 Gemmatimonadaceae bacterium | reverse complement strand
GATGGTGAGTCCCAGGATCGACATGTTGTCGGTGTTCATGACACCGTGCACAAAACCCACGCGCATCCAGTGCACCACCATCATTGCGGTGCGCTCACACACTTCGGTAAACCATGCCGCGCGTCGCTCAGCAGTCGTGCCGTCAATATGCGAAAAATCTCGCGCAATGGTGAAATCCACGAGACGCGCGAGCAGTGCATCGTCACCGCGCGCGGCCAGGATCTCGAAATTGCCAAAACGGATGAACGACGGCGCCACGCGACACACAATCGCGCCCGGTTCATCGCGTGCGTTGCCGTTGTAGAACATGTCACGCAGCACTGGCTCACCGGTGCTCACCAAACTCAAGGCACGCGTCGTTGGCACGCCCAGGTGAAACATCGCTTCGCTGCAGAGAAACTCGCGGATCGACGAACGGAGTACCGCGCGACCGTCCGCGGTGCGTGAGTAGGGCGTTGGCCCGGCACCCTTGAGCTGCAACTCCCATCGCTCGCCCGCGCCATTGATCACTTCACCCAGCGTGATCGCCCGACCATCGCCCAATTGCCCGGCCCAGTTGCCAAACTGATGTCCGCCGTAACACGCGGCATACGGCTGCATACCCGGCATGAGCGCGTTGCCGCCAAACACCTCGGCGAACTCCGGCGCAGCCACGTCACGTTCAGAGAGTCCGACCAGTGCTGCCACCTCGCGAGAATGCGCGACCAACCGAGGCGCGGCGACGGCGGTGGGGGTGACGGCACTCCAGCACGCACCCAGCACCTGTCGACGACGCGCCGAGTGCTCGGGGTCGCCCGGTAGTTCGGCGACGAAACGATTGTCGAAGGTGAGCGTCATCCGTGCAACGGAGGTGAGGGCAGCTATCACCGCGAGCCGCAACAGCATTGACGGCCGTGCGACGTGCGCCGATTGATTGAGCAATGTAATATCCCCCTCGACGCGTTCCCGGGTATTCGACCTGCATGCGTCACTTCCTTCTACCCAGAGCACGCGCATGAAGCTGCTGGTCCTCGGTGCCGGCGGTGTCGGCGGATATTTCGGTGGACGATTGGCCGCCGCTGGAGCCGACGTCACGTTCCTTGTGCGCCCCGCGCGACGCGCACAGCTCGCCCGCGACGGTCTGCGAGTGCAGAGTGTGCTCGGCGACATCAACATGCCCGTCAACACCGTGACGGCCAGCGAACTCACGCCATGTTACGATCTGGTCTTGCTCACGTGCAAGGCCTACGACTTTGACGCCGCAGCGGACGCCATTGCGTCGGCGATGGACGGATCGTGCGCCGTGATTCCGATGCTCAACGGGATGTCGCATCTGGCGCGTCTGGATGCCCGCTTCGGTGCATCGCAGGTGATGGGTGGAACGTGCTTCGTCAATCTCACCCTCACACCCACTGGCGTGATTCAGCACGCCGACACGATTCAGCGGCTGGTGTTCGGTGAGCGCACTGGAGCCAAGTCGCCGCGTGCCACCGCATTCGCGTCGGCGCTGGCCACCACGTCGGTGGAGTGGACGCTATCCGACGACATTGAACAAGAGATGTGGGAGAAAGCGGTGATGCTCACGTCTGTTGCGGTGGGCACGGTGCTCTTCCGCGCCAACATTGGGGAAATTCACGCCGCGGCCGGTGGCCGAGAGGCGTTGCTGCGCACACTTGACGCGAATATTGATATTGCGACGAAAGAAGGGCACGCCCCGCGCCCGCCCGCGCTGGAATTTGCGCGCAAGGTGTTGCTCAACACAGCGAGCAGAATGAGTGCGTCGATGTTGCGCGACCTGGAGAGCGGCGGGCCGGTAGAGAGTGATCACATTGTCGGGTGGATGCTTGAGCGCGCACGTGCGCATGGGTGCGACGACACAATGTTGTCACTCGCCTTCACCCATCTCAAGGCCTATGAAGCGCGTCGTGCGGCAGGGCGCATCGCTGACGCACACACCCGACCGGTAGCGCCGTGATGAGTGCGCCGCCGGAGCTGGTGTTTGAAATCTCCATCGTTATTCAACCCGACGACATTGATGACATGGCCCACGTCAATAACGTGGTCTATGTGCGCTGGGTGCAGGATGTCGCTGTTGCGCACTGGTACGCCTACGCCACGCCAGAACTGCAGGCGGAGTTTGGCTGGGTCGCCACGCGCCACGAGATTGATTACAAAAGTGCGGCGGTGGCCGGTGATGCGATCACCGCACGCACATGGATTGGCACGGTTGACTCGCGACGTTTTGAACGGTGGACGGAGATTGTGCGCACCACCGACCAACGCGTGCTGGCGAAGTCACGCACACTATGGTGCCTAGTACGGCGAGACACCGGTCGCCTGACCCGCATCACGCCCGAGTTGCGTGCGTGCTTTCCCGCACTGGCTGACGACGCGACGTAAACACACGCGGTCGCGTCGTGCCGCCCTATTGCACGACGCGGCCGCCCAGAGTGTAGCGCGTGATCCAGTCGTACTCGCGCTTCATCCTGTCCAGCTGGTGGTAGTATTCGCTTAGACCATGCCCTTCGCGCGGATAGAACACCAGCTCCGTCGCCTTGCCACGATCTTTGAGCGCCCGATAGAACTCCATCGGCTGACCAATCGGCACACGTTCGTCGTTGCCACCGTGCAGGATGAGCAGCGGCGTGGTGACTTTGTCGCTGTAACTGATCGCCGACCGTTCGAGATAAAACTTGATTGACGGATTGACGATAGTGCCGTCGTATTGCGGCAGCCCGTTGAAGAACGTGTTGATGTAGCCCGGAATGTCCGTCGTACCGGCCATCGACAACAACGACGGCAAACCGGCGCCCATCATCGCCGCCTTGAAGCGACTGGTTTGTGAGACCACCCAAGACGTCATGTACCCGCCATAGCTCCATCCCTCGAACGCCATTTGTGTCGAGTCCACAATGCCGCGCTTGATGACCTCGTCAACGCCGGTCATGATATCGCGATAGTCGCCACCACCCCAATCGGGAATGTTGCCGCGCATCCACTTCTCGCCGTAGCCGGTGGAGCCGCGCGGATTGGGATAGAGCACGGCCCATCCGCTCGACGCCCACGTTTGCCCGGGGCTTGTACCGCCCTTAAAACCGTTGGTGTGTGCACCCGTTGGCCCACCGTGTGCCGATACCAGGAGGGGCACCTTTTTGCCCGGGGTGTAGCCAACGGGCTTGAGCAACACGCCTTCAACGGTGGCGCCGTCTTTGCTTTTCCACGTGATGACTTCGGATTCACCTACCGCCACGTCAGCCAGCCATGGATTGGTGTTGGTGATACGCCTGGGTTGCGTATTGCTCGCATCCTGCACGTACACCTCTGTCGGCCATGTTGGTGTGTCGAAACTGAATGCCATACGCGCGCCGTCGCGACTTGGGCTCACACCACCAACCACAACATCGCGCGTTACCTGTTTGTACGTGCGACTGTCGATGGCATAATCGTAGAGACTTTGCCAGACGCGATCGCTGGCGCTAAACCACAAATGTTTCCCGTCCGCCGACCACCGGAGCTGACCGGGACTGACATCAAAACTCGGCTGCGCGTGATCGGTGAATTTGCGCGACGCAACATCCATGGTCACAATGCGCGCATTGCGAATGGTGCGCGCCATGATGCCGTCTTTGTTTGGTGTCCACTGGTGCGGGTTGTTCGTAAACGCCAACGTTTTGCCATCGCGCGAGAATTGCGGCGTGGTTTCCACGTCACTGGTGCTGGTGATGCGATCCATCTGTTTCGTCGCGACGTTCACGACGTACGCATCGTGTCGTTCATCGCGAATGAGCGGCGTGGGTGAGGCGTCGAAGGCGAGCATGGAGCCGTCGGGCGACCACGACGCACCGCGCACGGTGAAATCGCCACTGGTGAGCTTTGTCGCGCGTTTGGTGTCAACATCCACCACCCACAGATGATTCAGTCGCAGGTCGCCTTCGTACACCTTTGGGTCATCACGACGACGGAGCTGTGCCTCCTTCTCACGCGACAAGGTATCAGGTGTTGTAAACGCGATGCGCTTGCCATCGGGCGACCAACTATACGCGACGATTCCGTCACGCGCCGAAGTCAGCGCCCAACCTTCGCCGCCGTCGGCGTTGAGCATCCAGATTTGCGGCTTGGGCAAGTCTTCACCAACACCGGCGCCACGCGCACTGACAAACGCAATCAGCGATCCATCCGGCGACCACTGCGGTTGCGACTCGCCGCGCTCGCTCGATGTGAGTTGTCGCGCTGCACCGCCAGCATACGGCACAATCCAGACGTGCGAGCGCCGGTCGTGTTTGTCGCCGAGTGCGGTGTCGCTGCGCGCGTTGGCATGTTCCCATGCGGAGACGGTGTAGAGCACGCGCTCACCGTTGGGCGAGAGGGCGACACCACCGACGCTGCGCACGCGCATGAGATCGTCGGTTGTCATGACGCGTTTGGCTTGCGCCGACATTGCGAGCGGCAGCAGGACGGATAGCGGCAGCAGATGGCGGTAGGACACACGCGAGGGCAGGAACGACATGATGTTCTCCGGCGAAGGTCTGCGGCGCCTAGGGTTGGCCGCGCGTCGAATATGCTGCCGTGGAGAGCGCGGGACTAGCCTCGCCCGTAGCTCGACGCTGCCTTCCTGAAAGCTCCCAGCGTGCAGTTCTCCGTTGCCGTTCTCAGTCAAGGCGGGCTAGCCACCGACGCCAACGTGTCGTAGCATCGCCCCATGCCCGAGCTCCCCGACATCACCATCTATCAGGATGCACTGCGCGAACGCGTCCTGGGCGCGCGCATCAGCGACATCGTAGTGCTGACACCATTTCTGCTGCGCTCCGTTTCACCACCACTCACTGATTTTGTTGGTGCGACCGTGGTCGGTGTTGAGCGACTCGGCAAACGACTAGTGCTAGCGTTCGACGGCGAACGGTTTCTGGTGATGCACTTGATGATCGCTGGGCGGTTACAGTGGACCACTGTCGGCAAGAAACCATTCGGCCGAGCGGCACTCGAAGGTGTTGATTAACGTCCAGGTGAACGCGCCGGCACCGGTGTTTGTGAGAACCAGCAACTGGGAAGTGATGTCAAATGGCCCGCCCACCTCGCCACGGCTGGTGAATCCAGTGGCCGGCGTGATGCGCAGCACGTCCGGAACATCGAAGGATTCATGAACGCCCGCCGTGGTGGTGCTCGAAGGCGACGTGGCGCTGAAGCCCATGCCACGCTTGGCAAAGCCCGCCCACAACTCCGGCAGGTTCGCGCCGCCGTTGTTGATGAGATCAGCCTGAAGAATCCCGTCGCGCGCCTGGAGGAAGTTCGGTTGGGGCGGCGTGAGCTTCATTCCGTCGGTCACCAGTTGGAGGATGAGTTGGTTGCCC
>JAYSVL010000299.1:0-1869 GCA_043718595.1 Gemmatimonadaceae bacterium | reverse complement strand
TCCAGCGGACAAGACAGCGGCGGTGCCGGCCATGCGGTCCTCCCAAAGGCGGGTAAGACCCCAATCTAATCACTTTCCACTAACTGAACAGCATTGGCGCTAAGTGGGGATAGGAGGAGCGAGCACCGTCAAACAACGGTGCGTGGTGAGCACTCGTCAAACGGGCGAACTACTCACATCGAGCGAGTGCACCGCTCGGCCAGACACCATACTTTACAGCTCGTAAAAGCGACGAGGTTCACCTTCGCACACGAGCGTTCCAGTGACCGATCCTCACGCCCATCACGACGAGCGGACACATCAACTGGCTAACGCAGCGCCCGCTGGTGTTGCACGTGATTTGGCGCATGAACAGCACGCGCATGGCAAAGACACGCAACGCGAAGCCTCGCACGTGGGAATCGCGCACGTGCAAGGCGCGCGTGAGGGCGGCGCGCATGGCGCAGTCGCGCACAACACCCACGACACCCATAACAAACACGCGGGCCACAGTGTCGACGGGTTTCGCCGCAAGTTCTGGCTGAGCCTCGTTCTGACAGCGCCGCCGCTCATCTGGGGCCACATGCTGCAGCGCGCGCTGGGGTACAACGCGCCGATCTTTCCCGGCAGTGGCGCTATTCCAGCCGTATTCGGATCGCTGGTGTTCGTGTATGGCGGTTGGGTGTTCCTGCAAGGTGCAGCCCGCGAACTCCGCGATCGCGCGCCGGGAATGATGACCCTCATCTCGCTGGCGATCACCGTCGCTTTCGGCTTCAGTGTCGCAGTGACGCTCGGCTTCCCCGGCATGCCGCTGTGGGAAGAGCTCGCGTCGCTTGTGACGATCATGCTGCTTGGACACTGGCTGGAAATGCGGTCGATTGGGCAGGCGCAGGGCGCACTCAAGGAGCTGGCGAAACTGCTGCCGGACATCGCCACGCGGTTCACGGCGAGCGGCACCACTGAAGACGTGCCCGCGTCAACGCTGCGCGATGGTGATGTCGTGCTGGTACGACCGGGCCTCAGCGTGCCCGCCGATGGCGTGGTGCGCGATGGCCAGAGCGACATCAACGAATCCATGATTACAGGCGAGTCGCGTCCGGTCGACAAAGTTGTCGGTGCGAAAGTCATCGCGGGCACCATCAATGGCGCGGGCGTGCTGCGCATTGAGGTCACCGCAACGGGCGACAAGACGGCGCTCGCTGGCATCATGCGACTCGTGGCCGATGCACAGCGATCCCGTTCGCGCGCGCAAATTCTGGCCGATCGCGCGGCGTTCTGGTTAACGTGGGTTGCGCTGGGCTCGGCGACCGTGACGCTCGTGGTGTGGCTGGCCGTCGGCGCCAGCGCGTCGGAAGCCATCGAACGCTTCGTCACCGTGTTGGTGATCGCCTGCCCGCACGCACTCGGCCTCGCCGTACCACTCGTGGTCGCTATTTCGACCACCATGGGCGCGCAGAACGGCCTGCTGGTACGCGATCGTCGCGGGCTTGAGGAAGCGCGCAATCTGACGACCGTTGTCTTCGACAAGACAGGCACCCTCACCCTTGGCCAGCATCGCGTCGTGGATATTGCCGTCGTGGACGGTGTATCGACGGAAGAGGCGTTGGCGATCGGGGCGGCGCTTGAACGCAATTCGGAACATCCGGTTGCTCACGCAATTGTGTCCACGGCGGATGAACGCGGCGTTCCGCGTTACGAGACGACGAATTTCTCGTACACGGCTGGTCGCGGTGTTGACGGCACAGTGAACGGACAAAAGATGTCTGCTGGCGGACCCAATCTGCTGCATCATCTCACAGTGCAACCGCCGCCGGAAATTCTCGCAATGGCGGACACGGCCTCGGCACGTGGCCAGGGCACGATCTACCTCGTGCGCGAGGCGACGCAGGT
>JAYSVL010000298.1:0-5340 GCA_043718595.1 Gemmatimonadaceae bacterium | reverse complement strand
TTGCAACTCGATGGAAGAACTCCTCCAGCACTACAACACCAGCGGTTTGCTGACGATGATTGTGCAGGAGTTCATTCGCTGGGATCAGTACGTGCGATGTATGGTGCTTGGACGCGACCAGGTGCTGCCGATGCCGTATGACCCGCGCGCCAGACGTTATATCCCCGACCCGGGATACCTGAGCAAAGAGATTGAAGAGCAGTGCATTCGCGACGCACTCACCTTAAGCCGCGAATTGGGATATGACATGAACACCGTGGAGTTCGCGGTCATGGACGGCGTGCCGTATGCGATCGACTTTATGAATCCGGCGCCCGACATGGACATCAATTCGCTCACCCCGTCCTATTTTGAATGGGTGGTCGATCACATGGCTGATCTGGCGATCAAACTGGCCACGGCCCCACGGCCGCCGCTGCCGAGTGGCCCACCAATCGGACCGCGATGAGGGAGTACGCGCATGCTTGCTGAAGCGATTGAGCGGTATCACGGAGGGCTCGATGATCGCGAGGTCGCCGAGGCGTCGGCCGCGATGCTTGACGAGTTGCTGCGACGCGAAGGCCTGTTTTTTGGCGACCGTCCGCTCTGCAGTGTTCTTCGCCCGCGCTTGCTGTCGCACGGCGAGTACCGACATATCGGGCGTGCGTGCGCACTCGTTGGGTCCGCCTTCGACCGTGTGCGTCGCGCCGCGATGGAGGATTCGGCGCTTCGCGCGCAGTTTGGATTGACGGCGTGGGAAGAACAGGTGATTCATGCCGATCCGCGATTTAAGGCCGCGAGCCCGACGTCTCGGCTCGACGCTTTTTTTGCTGGCGGTGAGGACGGGCTCAAGTTCACCGAATACAATGCGGAGACGCCGGCTGGCGGCGCGTACAACGACGCGTTGTCCCGCGTTTTCATGGCGTTGCCGGCGATGCACGCATTCGCGCGCAGTCACGCCGTGTTTCCCATTCCGGCAGCGCCGTCCATCGTACACGCGTTGTTGCAGGCGTATCAGCAGTGGCGCGGCGTCCGCGAGAAGCCGTCGGTGGTTATCCTCGACTGGGCCGAAGTGCCGACGCGCAGTGAGTTTGTACTGTTTGAGCGCGAGTTTGCCATGCATGGCATTGATGCGTTCATCGGCGACCCGCGGGACGCCACGTACGATCACGGTGTCCTCAAGGTGGCGGGGAAGCCCGTCACCTTGATCTACAAGCGTGTGTTGATCGACGAGCTGGTGACGCGCGAAGGTCTCAATTCTCCTGTGGTGCGAGCGGTGCTGGATGGTGCGGTGTGCATGGTGAATCCGTTTCGTTGCAAGTTGCTGCACAAGAAGGCGTCGCTGGCGGTTGTCAGCGATGAACGTCAGGCGCATCTGCTTTCACACGCCGAACATCAGGCGGTGATGGCGCACGTGCCGTGGACTCGCGTGGTCGAGGAACGGATGACGACGCATGGTGATAGCAGTGTCGACTTGCTGCCATTCATCGCGTCCCACCGGGAACAGCTGGTGCTCAAGCCAAACGACGAATACGGCGGCAAGGGCATTGTGTTGGGGTGGACGGTGGACGATGCGACATGGGCTGAAGCAATTCGCACGGCCTTGCGTGAACCATATATCGTGCAGCAGCGGGTGACCGTGCCGAACGAGCCGTGGCCCGCGTGGACGGACGGTAGTTTGCATATCGGTGAGCGCATGTTGGACACCGCGCCGTTTATGATTGATGGCACCGTGATGACGGGCGTGCTGACTCGCATTGCGACGGACCCGTTGCTCAACGTTACGGCCGGCGGGGGATCGAACGTGCCGACATTTCTTGTGGAGGATCGTTGATGTCTGTGGTTACGCGACCCGTCATTGGGTTGACTACGCAAACGCTGCATTCGATCGATGGTATTCCGCCAGCGCTCCCAGCGTCGTGGGTGATGAACCAACGCTACTTTCTGGCCGCGACGATGGTTGGCGCCGTGCCGTGGATGATTCCGCTTCTGGATGACGATCTCAGCACGTTGCGTGAGATCTATGAACGACTGGACGGCTTGCTGATTCCCGGTGGTGTCGATGTAAATCCGCAAGAGTACGGCGAGGATGTCCGTCCCGAGTGCGGGAACCTGGACCCGGCACGCGATCGCGTCGAACTCCAGCTGGTGCGCTGGGCCATGGAAGACGGCAAACCCGTGCTGGGCTTATGTCGCGGGTTGCAAGTGATCAACGTGGCGTCGGGTGGATCGCTGTGGCAGGACTTGTCATCACAGAACGCCGCGTTTCAGAAACACGACTACTTCCCAACGTCCGGTTACGAGCGCGATCATCTTGCACATGACGTGGAGTTGGTCGCGGGGACCCGCCTGGCGCACATGCTGGATTCAACGCGGGTGGCGGTGAACAGCATGCACCATCAGGGCGTCAAAACCGTTGGCCGTGAACTTGTGGTGTCCGCCATATCGCCAGACGGCTTGGTGGAGGCACTCGAGAGCGCGGACGATTCGTTCCTCGTTGGCGTGCAGTGGCACCCGGAAGTGTTTGAGATGGCGGACCCGCACACGCGCCATCTGTTTGGCAGCTTTATTCGCGCGGCGCTCGATTGGCGGGCGAGTGTGACTGTCACCGATGCAGCGGCGCCGCGAGCGCGAACCGTTCCAACAAGCAAGGAGGCGTGATGCGTGGTCCGAGCCTGACCGTCGGCATTGAGGAAGAGTACCAGATCATTGATCCGGTCACGCGCGACCTCACGCCTGGCTTTGACTCGCTCATGCAGAGCGATCACGCGGTGCTGGCCGACGTCAAGGCGGAGCTGCATCAGTGTCAGGTCGAGATCGGCACCAAGGTATGTAAGTCGATCGGCGAGCTTCGCAGCGAACTCACGAAACTTCGCGGATTGGTGATCAAAGCGGCGGCGCAGCACGGCCTGACGATTGCGTCGGCAGGCACGCACCCGTTTTCCAACTGGATGAACCAGGAGATGACACCCAAAGAACGATATCTGGGTGTGAAAGCGGAGTTGCAAGATCTCGCGCATCGTCTGCTGATTTTCGGGACCCATGTGCATGTTGGCATCGAAGACAACGAATTTCGCATCGATTGTTTAAACGCGTGCCGGTACGTGCTGCCGCACATTTTGTGTTTGTCCACCAGTTCACCCTTTTGGTTTGGACGGAACACCGGATTGCATTCGTACCGCAGCATTGTGTTCAAGAACTTTCCTCGCACCGGTGTACCGCGCATCCTCAACGGCTGGAGCGACTACGCCGACCTGACCGACACACTGGTTCGTACGCAAAGCATTCCCGATCCTTCAAAGATCTGGTGGGACGTCCGTCCGCATCATCTTTATCCCACGCTGGAGTTCAGGATCTGTGACGTCAACACTCGCGTCGACGAAGCGGTGTGCGTGGCGGCGATTCTGCAGGCGGTAGTGGCGAAGATGTGGAAACTGCGTCGCGACAACCTGACCTTTCGCGTCTACGCGTCGGACTTGATCGAAGAGAACAAGTGGCGAGCCGTGCGCTGGGGTCTTGGTGGCAAACTCATCGACTTCGGCAAGAAGCAGGAGATGGCCGCACCGCTACTGATTCGCGAACTCATTGAATGGTTCCTCGACGACGTCCTTGATGAGCTGGGCACGCGTAAAGAGGTGGAGTACGCATTTCATGTGCTCGAACACGGCTCAAGTGCGCAGCGCCAGCTTGCTGTGTATGCGCGGACGGGTGACTTGCGCGCTGTCGTGGATCAGCTGATTCGGGAAACGGCCGAAGGCGTCTGCGAACCCACACTTGGTCCGCCGCTCGACCAGGTCGACGCGCCGATGCATGCGTCGAGCGAAGGCACCATCGCGGTGCCCGCGGCGCGACCAACCGGCGCAGCACGGTCGCAGTCGATCCCGTAACCCGCGTACGCGGCGAGCATCTTGTTTCGGCGACGGCGGCGCGGATATTCCACGTGAGTCGCTTGCAAACGGGGGAGCCGTGCGACAGTGGGTCGGTGTGATCGCTTTGATGCTCGCTGTTCCGTGGTTCGCGCATGTCGCGCGTGCGCAGACGATTCGTGGGGTCGTCACTGCAGCGGATTCGGTGACGCCAGTCGGCGGAGTGATCGTGCTGGCGCTGGACTCGGCGGGAGGTACACTCGCGCGGGCGCTGTCAGACGCACGAGGACAGTACACGCTTGCCCTTGCGCGGAGCGGCATGGTGACGGTACGCGCGCTGCGCATCGGCGCCCGTCCTGTTCTGATGCCCGCCGCTCGCGTCGATGCAGGTCGCCTGGTCCAGCAACGCATCGTGCTCTCCGGCGAGGTCGTTGCGCTGCCGATGGTGTCGGTGCGGAGCACAGACGACTGTCGCTCCAATCCTGTCGACGGCGCCCTGGTAGCGCAGATCTGGGACGAAGCGCGCAAGGCGATGCTGGCTGCCGAGCTTTCGTCCAATGAGCCAGTCGATGCCTCGTGGGTGGAGTTTGAGCAGACACGCGACCCGGAAACCTCTCGCTGCGCCAGCAGAACACGCGCCACACGCGCACGCAGACCTTGCACGCGTTCCGCAGCGTGCCTGCCGAACAGTTGGCACGCGTTGGCTACGTGGTGAATGAGGGTAGCAACACGGTCTTTCGCGCGCCTGATGTTGAAGTGCTGCTGTCGGAATCATTTGCGGCCACGCACTGTTTTCATGTCGAACCGCCGACGCTCGCACGTCCCGGACTCGTTGGTGTTGGTTTCCGCCCAACGGTGGCACGTGATCAGGTTGTGGACATTGCCGGCACGTTCTGGGTAGACCGCGAAAGCAGTGAATTGCGGTCACTGGAGTTTCAGTTTACGGATTTACCACCGGTTGCTGCGAGCGCCAACCCGGGAGGTGTTGTCGACTTCCTTCATCTCCCAAATGGGACCTGGCTGGTGAACCGCTGGCGCATCCGCATGCCATTACTGAGTGGGCGAGGACATGATCCCTACGCCATCGTTCCCGGTGTGCGTCGTGTCGAGTCGCAGGCTGTACTGACGGCGATCCGCGTTAGCGGCGGTGAGGTGCTGCGTGTGCGCCGCGCCGATACCACACTCTTTGCATCCACTCGTGACGCGTTGCCGGTACAGGTGGCGAGTTCCGATGGCGGTGTGTCAACGGTTGGTGCGACGCTTTCTTTGTCGGCCACCGATCAAGTGGTAACGGCTGACCAGCACGGCGTGGCGCGTCTCGGTTTTTTGCTGGAAGGGCAATACCGCGCTCTTCTGCGCACACCGTTAATGGACTCACTCGGTATCGCAGCGCGGCGAGTTGAGTTCGCCGTGTCTGACGCGGGCGCACGCGTTGACACGCTATTTGTGCCCGCGATGCGTGACTTGCTGCGCGCGATTTGTGGCGCTGAGGTGG
>JAYSVL010000297.1:0-17912 GCA_043718595.1 Gemmatimonadaceae bacterium | reverse complement strand
GCGCGCGCCAGCGGGAGAGCCACCCGCTTGCCGCAGGTGCGGAAGCAGATCTTCGGCGCTGCCCTCCAGCAGTCGCTCCCCTTGCGCGGCGATCGCATTCAGATCGAGCGCGGTTGGGTCATCATCATCGTTGGCGCCATGGTGACCGATTGGCTGAAACGTGAGCGCGCCCATCGCCTGATGGCCGAGTGCGGCGAGACGTTGGAGCGGCGTGACGCGACCCCGGGACGTACCAAGCGTTTCGAACACGCGGTCTTGAATGAGCCGACCGA
Organism: Gemmatimonadaceae bacterium; assembly: GCA_043718595.1. Taxonomy (GTDB): domain Bacteria; phylum Gemmatimonadota; class Gemmatimonadetes; order Gemmatimonadales; family Gemmatimonadaceae; genus Gemmatimonas. Next base: position 17,640 of record JAYSVL010000297.1, on the reverse strand, counting down.
ATCCATCCGGCAGCGCATCGGCAAAGACTCCCGGTAGATTGTCGAAGTCGCGGTCAGCGTGTCGAAAAAGGCCGATGCGCGGTGACAAATGAAACGGTGAAATCGGCAGCGGTGCATTGAGGAATGCAGTCGCATACTCGAACACCGGAATGGGACCGTCTTGTGCAAGCGAGCCGACATGACGTGGCACGAGTGCCTTGCCCACGGCGTCCACGCCAAAGTCCAGATGCACCTCAAGCCGATCCATCGGCGCCCTCCGCATCCACGCGCACGCGTACCCGCCGCTTGCCGCGCTTGCGCGTGCGAGCCTTCGCGAGTTGTTCGAGCTCGTCGATCGATCGTGCGTCGATGGCGGGAAAGAGGGCGTCGAATTCAGGCATCGCGTCCAGCACCATCGCGATTCTGAGGAGCCGTTCGAGCGAGACCTGGCCAGTCTGTTCGAATCGCTTGAGCGTGTCGGGTGCCACCTGCGAGCGACGGGCGAGTTCGTCGCGCGTCCAGCCGAATGCGAGCCGCCTCGCCGTCACCTTCAGAGCAAGCTGTCGTCCATGGGAGATTTCGTGCATAACAAGTATAATACGACCAGTAATCGACAAAAACAAGAGTTAATTGCTAACATATGACCAATACTTGACGCGGGTGAAATGCCAGGATGCAACGGCTACGGCACAGAAATCTCGCGCACGTACCACGGAATACTCGTCACGCTCAACAACTTCTCCTGACCGTTAAACAGTGCCGCAAACGCGGGCCCCGTCGCCTTGAACTTGAGCGCGTCCACACGATCGGGCATCGCTAAGCCGTGCACGACGTCCACCAATTGGTCGATCACGTAGCGGCGCGCCTGTTCGGGATGGAGCGCCGACCGAATCGTTGTTGTCACATGACTCTTCACCGGCGTACCACGACGATACGCCAGCTCCAACTCCACTTTCTCACCCGTTGGCGCGGCAAACTTCCAGCGTTCTTCCGCCCGCCCGCCCTCTTCCTCCTTGGCGCGCGCCGCACGCTCGGCACGACTCGTACTCGCCGTTACGTACACGCCGTACGCACCCGACCCTTCTGGCGAGATACCCGTCAGAATCACCGTGTTACTCTCGCCCGCCGCGTTCCTCGCTGGCGCACCAAACACGATGTAGCGCGACGTGCCGGTGCGGTACGGTTTGCCCTGGCCGTCCTGCACAAACAGTCGCTCGACAAAGGTCACCGTCAAATTGGCTCCTGCATTTGTCGCTGTTGTGGACGGTGCGCTGGTCCACCCGGCAGGCAGTAAACGCGCCACCACACTGTCTGCGACGTGAAAACTCAGCGCGATTCGCGTTTCCGTACTCCATTCGGTGACCGCACGGGCAGCGACGGTTTGTGCAAAAACCGAAGAAGTCACGAAGACGGTAGTCAGTGCCACCACGCCCAACCGATGTCGATGTCTCATAAAGCGCCCTCCGCGGCGGTGAACGCGTAATTGGTGATATAGACAGGATACTGCACCGGCGGCGCTGGTTCCGAAATGCTTTCAAGCGTGGCAGCTTTGGTGGTTCTCTCCAGCGTGCCCTGCTGGCAGCCGCTCACCTTCCGTCGCCCGCATGACTGCACCCCGTACGCCCGATGCCGAGCACAAGGGAAGCGTCATTATTGGCGAGGGAGTCATGGTGCATGGCACGGTGACGGCGACGGGGAGAGCCCTCGTACACGGATCGCTCGACGGTGATCTCACGGCTGGCGAAGTATTGATTGGACCCGCCGGACGTGTGGCCGGCCGACTCACGGCTGACGTGGTGGACATTCATGGAGACGGACCGCGCGAGCTTACCGCATGGAAGTCGCTGACGATACGCGCCACCGGCCGGCTGAGTGGCAAGATCCAGTACGCACGACTTGAAGTGGAGTCCGGTGGTGCGCTTGATGGTGAATTGATTCCCATCGCCGAGCCGTCTGCAGACACGACGGAAGACATGCCCGTTTTGCCGAGTGCGCGCGGATGAGCAATGTGTTGGAGCGTTTCCGGCCATTCCGCGCGCTCCACACGGTGTGGCGTGCGCTCACCGCGCCAGTGTCCGCATTTCGCGACATTCGTATCGTCGTCATGCGGAATGATCACACGCATCACTTCTATATCACCGCCGCGGTGCAACGCATGGTGCAGCGCACCGGCATTGTCACGGTGGCGTTGGCTGCCTGCGTGTTGACGTGGTCTGGGGTGATGCGGTGGCAGGCGAATCGCGTGCTCGCCGCCAACGAAGCACTGTACGCCGAATTGTTGAGCGCGGCCAAAGCGGAAGGGTCGATGAGTGGCGAGGAGTTGCAGTCGCTCACATCCTCTGATCTTGCCGCGTTGTTGCGCGAGCGAACGGGTGTGCTGCGTGGCGAAGTGAACGCGGCGGCCGATCTGCTGGCATCGTCAAACGGCGGCTGGTTTGATTCGCTCACCGATGTTGGTGTACCGGTATCGCGCGATCTCCGACGCGCCGTTGAAGTCGACGGCATTGGTGGTGAAGACGTTGTGGGTGCAGTGCGCAACAAAACGAGCGGACGCATCAACGGTGAACTGGAACGTTCGCGCAAGTTGATGGCGACGGTGCGGCAGTTCCCCGATCGATTGCCACTCCAACAGTATCGCACGACATCCGACTTTGGCTTGCGTCAACACCCGATCACCTTCTCTCGCGCGCTGCACGAAGGGCTCGACCTGGTGAGTGACGTGGATCAGGCGGTGCATGCCGTGCGCGCTGGTCGCGTGGTGTTCGCGGCGCGCAGTGGTGGCTATGGCAACAGCGTGGTCATTGCACACGACGGCGGCATTGAAACGCGGTATGCGCATCTGCGCAGTTTCACCGTGTCGCGTGGTGATTCGGTTGCTGAATGGCAGAAGATCGGCATGGTGGGATCGACCGGATTGTCGACGGCGCCACATTTGCACTATGAAATCCGGTTGCTCGGACGCGCGCTTGATCCGCAACGCATTCTCGGGTTTCGCAGCAATGTTAAATAGGTGGCTTGGCGGATCGTCCGAGAAGAAACCATCCGCATCCGGCCAGTCGCGCAACGGCAGTGCACCGCACGGTGCGCACCTCAAGCCGTCGATCATCAGTGAAGGGGTCGCGCTTGATGGCGACCTGACGACGAGCGAAGGGATCCTGCATCTCGACGGGCGTATCATCGGCAACGTGCGCGTCACCTCGCTGACGATCGGCCCCACGGGTCATCTCGACGGCTCCGTTGAAGCGTCGAGCATCACCGTGCGTGGTGTGCTCATTGGCAATGTCTCGTGCGACGATCTCGTGCTTGATGTTACTGCGCGTGTGTCTGGCACCATTCGCTATCGCACGCTCGCCATCCGTGGTGGCGCCGTGCTTGAGGGGGCACTCACGCGTGTGGCCGAGCGGCACGTGATGATGCCTGAGCTCACCGAACAACCATAGATGCTATTGCGTCGCCGCACGTTTCGGGCGGCCTTGTGTTTGCTTTTGGCAGGCGGATGTCAGACAGCGCCTTCTGCATCGGCGGTTCAGATGGCTGAGGTCTCGCGTAGCTGGACGACGTATCTCGCGGGGTTGCAGGGGCGCTTGTATACAGGTGCATGCACACCGTCACCCGACTGGCTCGCGGCAGAACAAGCGCGCTGGCCGTGCTACAATCTGGCGTTTCTCTATCTGTCGGACGACGCGCGCGTCGCACAAGTCGACATCCAGTCGGCCGCGTTGCCGGGCAACACGCTCTATCGAGTGCGCACATTGTTCCGCGGCGATTCCGCCACGAGCCCGATGCGGTCGGACAGCGTGTACGTGACCGTCTTCGCCACACGCGAGAAGGGGCGCTGGGTGTTTGCGAATGCGCTGCCGATCCTCACACAATCATGGAAACGCGAGCGCGTCGGAGCGATCGAGTACGTGATGGAGCCGGGCTACGCGTTCAATCGTGCTCGTGCCGATAGCGCAATAATGTTTACCGATTCACTCGCCGCCGTGTTCGCCGTGCCGCGGTTGGCACCGCTCACCTACTACCTCACCAGCACGTCTGATGAAATGACGCGGATCATCGGCCTCGAGACGCGCATCAAGTGGGGGCCGAGTGGAGGTCTTGCGCAAGCGGTCAATCATCAGCTGTTCTCGGGCATGCCAGCCATCGGTGAACGATACGCGCATGAGTTGGTCCACATCATGCTGCGACCACTCGTCAAGCGAACCATTTCGTTGGCCGACGAAGGGGTGGCGACGTGGCTTGGCGGAACGACCGGCATGGACTTTCCAACCGTGGCACGTAGTCTCGCGTCGTTGCTCACATCGCGTCCGGCGATCGGCCTCGACGCGATCATGGCCGGCAACGTCACCATCCCCTACGGGACGCTCACCGTGTCGGCGCGCTATCCAGCGGGCGCGGTGCTCGCGATGATGGTGCACGAGCGCGCTGGAGTGGCTGGCATTCGCACGCTGCTCGATGCTGGGTATGGCGTTGGCGAGTTCAAGCAAACGATGGAGCAACTCTTTGGTGTACCATGGGCGACCATTGCCACACAATGGCGGAGACGCGTGCTCGGGTTTGCGTCACCGACCACAGCGCCGCGTTAACGCTGCACGCAGCTATCGCGGTTGTGTGATGTGCGTCGCTGGACGCGGTCGTCGCTTACGAGTGGATGTAGCTGTGTAGCTGGGCGATGGTCATTTCATGATCGGCGATGATGTCGTCCATGATATCGCGAATGGAAATCATGCCGAGCACCTGCGTGCCTTCGAGCACCGGCAGGTGACGAATCTTCTTTTCGCTCATCAGCGCCATGCAGTCACGGGTGCGCGAGCGCCGATTCACGGTGAAAACGTCCGCCGTCATGATCTCGGAGACCAACGTCTCTTTCGAATTCCGGCCCTGCAGCGAGATTTTGCGCGTGTAGTCGCGCTCCGAAAACACCCCGACTAAACGATCACCGTCCATCACCAACAACGCGCCCACTTCGTAACGGGCGAGTGTGAGCAGGGCGTCGAATACCGTGTCGGTCGGCCGCACAGACCACAGTGTGCCGTCGTGTTGTTTCAGGATTTCGCCAACAGATTTCATGACATCGTCCCCTAGGCTGGTCGAGGTGAGAGGCCTAGCCTACGCCGCAGACCGACGTTCCGCTACACCAGGCGTGAAATCCGTGCTGCCCGCCCCTGCTGACGGACATCCCTGTCTGTACCGCTGGGCCGACCTGCCATTCGGCACGCGTCCGGTGGTGCAGGTGGACGTGCGTGCGCGTGCCCCATGGCCGGACAGGCGCCGGGACGCAAAGTTCACGCAGCAGGCGTGCCGTTCGACGATGCCTCTATCGAAGAAGCGGTGCGCACGATGTTAGGTCCCGCCGCGACCACAAGCCCTAGCCCCAGAGCGCCGGTGTTGGCGGTTGCACCACACCATTCGCAAACACCATCGCATGCTCGCGGTCATGCGTTTGCAAGAGCGGACCGTCGAGGTCGACATAGCCGCAGCGCTGACCAACAAGAAACGCCGGTGCCATGCCGAGTGACGTGCCGCACATGTTGCCCACCATCAATTGCATACCCGCGGTGATCGCGTCATCGCCCATCGCCAGCGCTTCGGTCAGTCCGCCGCATTTGTCGAGTTTGATATTGATGTACTGATACCGGCCGGCCAGTTTGGAGAGCGACGAGCGATCGGCGCACGATTCATCGGCGGCCAGTGGCAACGGTGACGCTAGTCCGTCAAGCTGCGCGTCCTCTCCGCGCGGCACTGGTTGCTCCACCATCTCGACGCCCAGTGCCACGAGTTCTGGCAGCAGACGTTCGAGCAGGTCGCGAGTCCATGATTGATTGGCATCGACAGCAATACGTGCTGCGGGATGTTCTTCGCGCACCCAGCGCACGACGTCCACATGCCGATCGGCGTCGCACTTGAGTTTGAGTAGCGGGTAGTGTCGCGCATCGCTCGCCTTGCGCCGCGTGTCTGCCTCACTGCCCAAGCCGAGTGTGAACACCGTTGTGAGGGCGCGTAGTGATGTGAGCGACGCGGTGCGCCACGTTGGCACGCCTGACTGTTTCGCGCGTAGGTCCCACAGCGCACAGTCAAGCGCGTTGCGCGCGCCACCAGCGGGCAACAGTGTTTGTAGCGTGGCCAGCGTGTGTGTGCTGACGACACCGTGCGGTGCGGCGGCATTCACCGCGTCGAGCACCGACTCCACCTGTGACACCAACATCGCCGGCGTTTCGCCGTCATAGTCCACACCCGCCGCCTCCGCTCGGCCCACGTGCCCCTGCGCATCGCGCAGCGTGACGACGATCACCGGCAGCGCAGTCATCACACCACGCGCAATCTCAAACGCTTCGATAAGCTCCCACTGCTCGACGGCCACGCTGCCGACAATCATGTCGAGCTCACCGACGTGGGCGTCATCGCGACGAGTTCCGACACAATCGCATCGACACCGCCGCGCATGGGGTCGCACACCGGCACGCCGAGTGCTTTCGCGACCGTTGTTTGGTATGACTGCCACTGGGCATCGGGCATACTCGACGAGTTCATGCTCACCCCAACGCAGCGAATCGCCCGATTGGTGATACGACCGGCCTGCACGTACTGCTGCACGGCATCGCCGAGTGCCGGGAGCGGTGCATGGGGATAGCTGTCGATCGTGTGCCGTGATGGATCATGACAGAGGACAAACGCATCTGGCTGCGAGCCGTGGAGCAGGCCGAGTGTCACGCCCGCATAGGCAGGATGAAACAGCGACCCCTGACCCTCGATCACATCCCAGTGGTCGACCGCGTTGTCCGGCGACAACAATTCGGCGGCACCAGCTACGAAGTCCGCGACCACGGCGTCGATCGCAATCCCCGCACCCGAGATCATGATGCCCGTTTGTCCGGTCGCGCGGAAGGTGGCCCTCACGCCGCGCGCACGCAGGGCATTGGTGAGCGCCAGCGCCGTGTACTTCTTGCCGAGCGCGCAGTCAGTACCGACGGTGGCCACACGCATACCGGTACGTTTGCGTCCGGTGCCACACGGAAACACGCGATCAGAGTGACGCACATCCAACAGCCGCACGCCGTGCTTTTCGGCCAGTTGCACGAGTGAGGGAAACGAGGTGAGTCGTGTGTGCATCCCGCTGACGATATCGAGCCCCGCGGCAATCGCCGCTTCGAGATCGGGGAGCCAGGAGTCTGGCACTTTCCCGCCGACCGAGGCGATACCGATCACCAAACTTCCTGCACCGCGCGCGGCAGCGTCAGGCGGCGAGAGTCGCGTGAGGCCGACGCTCACCGCCGAAGGCAGGCTCCACTCGCCAATCACATCGTCGGGGCACCAGTCACGCAGACCGCACGCGGTCTTGGCGTTACTGGCCTCGGTGCAATCGCCGAGGTAGAGCAGATAGGGCTTGCGGAGCAGATGCATGGACGGTGTACGCGTGGAGGTGGCGCGACTGACTACCAAGTAGGATACTGGAACATCGGCCAAGAGGCGATGCTGCGTACGCGGTTTCTTCTGACAATTCTCCTCGCATTTCCATGATATTCGCTTTTCCCCAACGCCAGTGACGTCCAACTCGGCGCCCTGTTTGCTTGGCCTGCCGTACGACGCCAGTTCGTCATTCCTTCGCGGTGCGGCGAAAGCGCCGCCACTCATCCGTGCCGCGTTGCAATCAGAGGCGGGCAACGACTGGAGCGAGGAGTTGCGCGACCTGGGGAACGGCGCCCTGCACGATGCGGGCGACCTGTCGTTGCCACATGACGAAAGTGCCCGCGTGCTGATTGAGTTGGGCGTGGCGAACTTGCTCGACACGGGTGTGCGCGTGATTGCACTCGGCGGCGATCATTCGGTGACGTATCCTATTCTGCGTGCGCTACAGCGTGTACACGCGCCGCCGACCATTCTGCACATTGATGCGCACGCCGATCTCTACGACGAATTCGACGGCGATCGCTACTCGCACGCCTGTCCGTTCGCGCGCATCATGGAAGAAGGGCTGGCCAGTCGTCTCGTGCAGGTGGGCATTCGCACACTCACTCGGCATCAGCGCGAACAGGCGGACCGGTTCGGCGTGGAGATTATCGACATGCAGGCGTGGGACCGTGGCGCGCGCCCCGTGATCACGGGTCCAGTGTACATCTCAATGGACATGGACGGACTCGACCCCGCTTTCGCGCCGGGCGTGTCACACTGGGAACCGGGTGGCTTAAGTGTGCGCGACGTGTTGACGCTCATTCACAACGTGCGTTCACCAGTTGTTGGCGCCGACGTCGTGGAGTTCAATCCGCGCCGCGATCCATCGGGGATCACGGCCGCCGTGGCAGCGAAGATCGTCAAGGAGCTGGCGAGTACGATGCTACGTGAGTGACCGCTGTGCGCGACCGAGCCCAGCCGCGGCTTCGCGATTCTACGTGTGGCTCAGAAGCGCAGCGACAAACAACTCAAACCACCGTCCATCTTCTCAAACTCGCTCATGTCGAGCAGTTCGAGCGTGTAGCCAAGTCCGCGCAACATCGCGCGCGTGTGCGGGAAGCCCTCCGCGAGGAACACCACGTCGTTGACGCGCACGCAGTTGGCCGCATATTCCTCGCCCGATGGCGTGCAGACGATGTCGTAGTCACGAAAGGCGGCGTGTGAGACAAGCGCGTCGATAGACAGCAATTGGCCATCCCCGAGCGCGGTAACGCCGCTTTTGAGATGCAGAATGCCGGGTGTGTCGCGAATGTCGACGATGGTCGATTGGCGTCCATGCGATGCAAGCCACTCGGCCAGTTGCTCGGCGCCGCTCGCGTTCGTGCGGGCCGAAAGACCGATGAACACGTCGTGCTCAGTTTCACACACATCGCCAGCGTCGAGTGTGCCCGGAGCGCTGATTTCGGCCAGCGTTGCGAAGTGCATGCTGATCGCGGGTCGAATGGCCTCAACTTCGCCTGCGCGACTCTCGGCACCTGGTCGAGTGAGGATGGCACCAACGCCAGGTAGAATGAGTGCCGTGTCCTCAACAAAGGTCGAGTCAGGAAACCGGTCGTCCGCGTCGAGTGTTATGAGTTCGCAGCCGTTTCGCACGAGCGCGTCGCAATAGCGTGCGTGTTGTTCGAGCGCGCGCGCAAAATTGGGCGAGCCCAGGTCAACAGTCGTCAGTCCGCCGGCGAAGTTGGGTGCCGGCGGGCGGACGATGGCGCGGGTAAAACGAGCGAACATGTGCGTCATAGAAAGAGTGAGGCCGGAGTATGGCGCTTTACACGTACGCACGGAATGATTGTCGCCATGACAAACACACTCAAGCGTACCCTCGGCAGCCGAGACCTGACGTTGCTGGTGATTGGCAACGTGATCGGGTCGGGCATCTTCCTTGTGCCGGCGTCCGTGTTGTTGCAGAGCGGCGAGTCGATGCCAATCGCGATTGCCGTCTGGCTGGTTGGCGGCGTGCTTTCGTTGCTTGGCGCGCTATCCTACGCGGAACTCGGGGGGATGGACCCTGGGGCGGGCGGGCTGTATGCGTACATCCGCGACGCGTTTGGGCCGTTTCCGGCGTTTCTCTACGGATGGACGCTTTTCTTTGTTATCGGGGCGGGGACGATTGCCACGTTGTGTGTGGCGGCCGCCGACTACCTCACCCAGTTCACACCGATGTCGCCGACGGCCAAGAGCATCGTGGCCGTGTCGCTGATTGTACTCATGGCAACGATCTGTGTGCGTGGCACGCGCGAGAGTGCGTCCGTGCAAAACGTGGCAACCGGTGTGAAGGTGCTCGCGATACTGGCGATGAGTGCGCTGCTCTTTGCACTCGGCCAGGGTGCGTCGCTCCCAGTGACGGCACACACGGTGACGCCACCCACCGTATCTGGCGTGGGACTGTCCATCATTTCGGTGCTCTGGGCATACGAAGGCTGGCAGTACGTGACGTTCGTGGCCGGCGAGGCCAAGGATCCGCAACGCACCATTCCGCGCGCGCTGATTGTGGGTACCGTGACCCTTATCGTCATCTATATCATCGCCAACCTGGCGTACGTCGCGGCGTTGGGCACGGCGCGCATGTCGGTGTCTGAACGCGTCGCCGGTGAGGCCGTGGCGCAGGTGATGGGACCGCTGGCCGGCAAAGCGATCGCCGCCGCGATCATCGTGTCCATGTACAGTGCGGCGCACGCGACGGTGATTACGGTGCCGCGCGTGTATTTCGCCATGGCACGCGACGGAATTTTCTTCGCCAAGCTGGCTCAGGTACATCCGCAGTATGGTACGCCGGCGATTGCGGTGATTGCGAGTTGTGCGTGGGCCGCCGTCCTCGCGTTGACGGGGACGTTTGAGCAGTTGCTGACGTATGTGGTGTTCATTGGGTGGATCTTTTACGCGCTTGGTGCCGCGGCGGTCATTGCGCTGCGTGTCAAGCGGCCGGATGCCGCGCGACCGTTTCGTGTGCCCGGATATCCGCTCACACCTGCTGTGTTTGTGCTGGCTGCCGCGGTGATCGTGGTCAATACGATGGTGACGCAACCGGCGCAGGCCGCGATTGGCATCGGCGTCGTACTGCTTGGCGCGCCCGCGTACGTGCTTTGGCGCAAAGGCGCGGCGTCATAGTGTGGTATCGTGTAGCTCCTGAACGCGCCGTCGCGAGGTGTTGCGCGAATAGGGACACTGCGATTGTGTCAACGTGACATCGCACAAACCGTTGCAACACCTTGAGACGTTCACCTGAACAATACCACTGGCCCTCAACACCCCCCGGAGCTTCAATGGATCGACGCACCTTTCTTCAGTCTACCACCGCAGCGGCAGCGTTGACTGTTGCGCGCGTGCCCGCGTGGGCCGCGCTGGCTCGCACGGGACAGCAGCCACCCGTCACGACGTTCACCGATCTCCGGCGCGGCGTTGGTGTGTTTACCGGGAGTGGTGGCACCATCGGCTATCTCGTGAACAAAGACGGCGCGATGGCGATTGATAGTCAGTTCATGAACACGGCAGAACTGTGTGTCGCTGGTCTCAAGCAACGATCACCGAAAGGCATCTCGCTGTTGCTCAACACACATCATCACGGCGATCACACCGGTGGCAACGCGGCATTCCGTTCATCGGTGCAACGCATTGTGCAGCACACCAATTGTGCCACGTGGCATCGGAAGGTTGCGGAACAGGCAAACACGGTCGCCACGCAGGCGTTTGCCGATGTCACGTTTGAAGATAAGTGGAGTGAATCATTCGGCGACGAACGCATTGAAGCGCGTCACTATGGCCCAGGTCATACCGGTGGCGACGCGGTCGTGACGCTGCAGAAAGCCAACGTGATGCACATGGGCGACCTGTACTTTAATCGCGCGCACCCCAACATCGATCGTGCGGCCGGTGCACAGATTCGCAACTGGATCTCGCTGCTTGAGCGGGTGACCAAGTCTGCATCAAAAGACACGACATTCATCGCCGGTCATGGAAAAGACGGTGCAGTGACGACAACGCGCACGGATGTGCTGTACTTCCGCGACTATCTCAGTGCGGCACTCGACTATGCGACCAAGGGCGTGCAGGCTGGTCAGAGCAAAGAGCAAGTGCAGTCCGCGACGACGTTCAAGGGGTTTGACGATTTCGGCAGCCTTAATGCGCGGCTGACGCTGGGTTTTGTGCTGGGGGTCGCCTTCGACGAGGCATCAGCCACCAAATAGCAGCCGTACGGCATTGAATCGGTGTGGGTGGCGTGAAAACGATGACAGCCTCCCGCCGTGTCGCGTGTATGCTATGGCATGCCTACTTGCCGTACCCTCGCCGAGCGGAATAACATATGGCCATGCCCGCGACGATCACCGATTGGACAGTCGACATGCTCGACGCGCTGCCGGACGATGGGCAGCGGTACGAGATCATCGATGGAGTGCTGTACGTGACGCCGAGCCCTGGTGAACCACATCAGGACGTGGTTGGTGAACTGTACTATCTGCTGCGCAACTATCTGACAGGTGCAGCGATTGGCAAGGCGATTGTCTCGCCGACAGACGTGCGACGAGGCGACAAGAAGCGGAATCGAGTGCAACCCGACGTATTTGTCCTGCGCAAGTTCGACGGAAAGCGACCGCCGTATCCGTACGAGCTGCGTGATATTCTCCTCGCCGTCGAGGTGGTGTCGCCGAGCAATCCGTTGCTCGACTACCAGGTCAAACGCGACCTGTATCTGCGCGAAGGTGTTGGCGAGTATTGGGTCATCAATCCTGCGGCACGCAACGTGTCACGGTGGCGTGGACAGGACGACCCGGGGGAAGTGCTGAGCAAGGCAATCATGTGGCAACCCGACGGCATGAGCGAGCCGTTCGTGCTTGAACTTGCCGCGTTTTTTGACACCGCATTCGCCTGAACACCGCCGAATCCACTTCCTGACGCGATGTCACTGCCGCGTCGGGAGCGCATGGCGAAGCGCTACCCAGCGGGCTGCGCAACGAGATAACACAAGCCATCGGGCGCGACGACAAAAAATGCGCGAAAGTGTTTCCCGTTGATCTGCTGCTGCTTAATCGCATTGGGCAGCGGTGCCGCGCCATGGATCTCGGCGTACGCCGCGTCCACGTTGTCAACTTCAAAGAAGCATCCTTCCTGCGTGGGATTGCCGCCGTTCTCAGCCAGCCCAATTTGTACGTCGTCGCGCGCGAGAATCGCGGATGCATGCGGCGTGGTGCTGCGCGATATGAGGCGAAAGCCGAAGGTGCGTTCGTAGTAGGGGATCGCCGCTGCGACGTCCTTCACCGGCAAATTGAGCGCATCATCGGCATAAGGCGCCGCGCGCTTAAACACAGCTTTCATAGGCATCAGTGCCGTTCGGTGTGGTGAATGACGTCATCGCGTTCGGCCCGTCTCGACGGCGAACCGTGTCAGATCGTGCGGCGGGAAAACGCCGCCGAGTGTGCCGCGTTGACGTTGCCAGCTCACCGTGCCGTCTCTCGACGGGTACAGGTGTTGGACGCCGTGTCGTCGGGATGTCGCTTGAGCTGGTGCGCAGGTGAGGCATGTCGAAGATGTTAGCTGCCACGCACGTGCGCGGCTACACGAGTAGGTTGGTCTGGCTGCGTGGCGCAGCGCCAAATACCTTTGGGACTGAACGCCGAACCCCTCGCTGACAATATCACGAGCAGAGCCGCCGCCGCACGTGCACAGGATCTCGCTGTGCTACCCGTGCTGCGACGCACGTTGCATGAAAAAGACAAAGCGTAAGCCGACCGTGCGCAGCGCGCTCACAAAGGAAAGCGAGCGCGCGCTCGTGGCGCTCATTCGTCGGCAGCTCGCGCTCCCTCCGAATAAGCGCACGAATTTCCTGCGCATGCGTTTGCCAAACGGCGGAACGTCGCTTTAAGAGTTCGCCGAGCGACGGCGACGCGCAGCCGCGCCAACCACCGACAGCCCAACCGCCAGCATCACCCACGTACTCGGCTCCGGCACCGTGGCCAGTGCTAAGCCCTGCACGGTCGTTGGCACGCCGATGTTCCCAACCAGCGACGCCGCGCCCGTGCCGAGGTTGATCGTGTACAGTTGGCTGCTGACCGAGCCTACCAACGTTGCGGCGAAGTACGCCGTGTTGAGCGCGCCCTGCGTCAGAATGTCGAATCCGGTGATTGCGCTCAGCGCACCAAGCCCCAGGCTGCCAACCGTGTTGATCGCGCCACCATTGGGAGTGGTGATGGTGATGAGCTGGCCCAGACTGGCGTCGATGCCAAACAGTGTGGTGCCAGTGGCGGGATCGGTGTCCGAGTTGGTGTACGCCACTGCGGTAAACGCAGGTGTGCGGCCAAAATTCATGTCGCCAGCAGCAAAGATGTGTGCCCCATCAACCGTTGTCGCGCCAGTGAGCTGATTGAGCCGCATGTTCAAACCCGACGCGTCGACGACACGAATGCGATCGACCGTCGGATTGAAATCGAAACCAACGTTGCCGCTGGCATTGTTGACGTCGAACAACACCGTAGCCGCACCCGTGTTGATGTCGACCGTGTACAAGATGTTGCCGTCGTATCCGTACAGCACGTTGGTTGCTGGACGGAAGTCGATACCGGTGAGGTTGACGCCCGTTGGTCCGACCGCTTGCACACTTCCCGGAGACGACGGGCTGAACCGCACAAGTTGTTGCGCGCCCTGCGCGTTAGTGGTGACGGCGTACGCGGCAACCTGCGCCTGCGTGACTCCAGCCATGCTCAACAACAACAGGCTGAGTGGTACTATTCTGCAGAGCGAGTGATGCATAGAACGGTCCCGGCGAGCGGTGAGGTAGGAATTAGCACGGCCACCAAACGGTGGGGCGGGCAACCGTGCACCGTGCTCGTTCGCGGTCACCGTTGTCCAATGTGTTCTACGCCGCCAGCGCGATTGCAGATCTGCGCGACTCGACGGTGCGTTAGCGAGACGCAGCGAACGAGGCACGGCTGCATCTCACACGTTGAAACCGCGACTATCGATTCGTTACAGCAGACTTCGGCGCACCACGGTCTCGTGTCCATTCGCCTAACTGCATCCACCAGCCATCGGGACGCAAACCGACCGGATGCAGCGCGCGATGCACGCCGCTCATGTTCCAGGGCTCGTATAACCAGATGGCCGGTGCGTCAGCAAGGATCTGTGCGTACGCCTCTCGATAATATCGGCGCGCTTCGAGTTCCCGCTGCTGCGATTCGGCGCTGTCGAGGAGCGCATCAAAGCGCACGTTCGCATAACTGCCAAAATTCGCGCCCCCGTTCGCGCGTGAGGCGCTACTGCTCCACACGCCGCGAATGCCACTCAACTGTGGATCTGCACCAATAGCCATCATCGCTGCATCAAAATCACCAGTGGCCAAACGCGCATTGACAGTGTTGAATTCAAGTTTCTCGATGTCCATTCGCACACCAACCGAACGGAACAATTGCTGCAACAACACAGCGACGCGCAGACGCTGACTGCTGGATGAGGGCACAAGCACGTTGAACTGCAGTGGCACTCCCCCGCGTGACCGAATGGCACCCAACTTGGTCGCGCGCCAACCAAGCGAGTCCAGCACACGCGAGGCCAGTGTGGTGTCGAACGCGATCGACCGCAGCACCGTGTCGGCACCCAACTGAATGCGCGCGACCGGGCCGAGCGCCACACGCGCGCTGGAGTCAAACACCGCATGCACAACAAACGCTCGATCAATCGCCAAGGTGAGCGCACGTCGCAACTGACGATCGCCAAAGAGCGGATGTGGACGTGATTTTGTCCCAGCACGCTCCAGATTAAACAACAGAAACCCGTACGTCAGTGAGGCAGACTTGAGAAGTGTGACATCGGGATATTTTGCGAACTCGACAGCGGCGTCCGGGCGCACAGATTCGAGAAAATCCGCGTCTCCGCTGAACAGTCGCATAGTGGCGGCGGACGGGTCTGGCGCCACCGTCCACACCACACGATCGAGTGACGGTCGCCCACGATAGTTGTTGCTGTCCGCAGTGACCTCAAGACGGGCACCGGCTTGCCAATTCGCGAATCGAAAACGTCCACTGCCGATCGGATGCCGGGCGAACGAGCTCGTGCGCCAATTGGCTCGGGGAACCGAGTCGAGCAGGTGTTGTGGGAGTATTCGCATTTGCGTCACTGCGTCGGCGAACTGTCCCGCTGAGCGTCGTTTGAACCACACACGGGCCGTCAACGCAGCACGCGTCTGCACCGAGTCAATGTTGTGGAGCGCTGACGCGACCGACGAGCCGACTGCAGAATCGACATACGCCAGATATGTGAACCGCACATCAGACGCCGTTACTGGGTGGCCGTCGTGCCAGCGTGCGCGCGGATTGATGTGGAAATCGATCGACAGGGAGTCCGTCGCCCACGTCCATGTTGTTGCCAGCACTGGAGCGTAGGTCGCCGTCCCCGCATCAGCATTTACGGGCTGCGCCAGTCTGTCGAACACGGCATCGACCACCTGCATCCCCTGTCCCGTCACCGTAAGCGGTGGGAGCAGGATGTCCGCGTCTGCGAACGCACTGATGACCACGCTTCCACCGCGCCGCGACTCAGCGACACCTTCTGAGCGATCGCATCCGGCAATGGCGCAAAGCCCGACCACATGACACGCCACAACGCAACGCGCGCTCGGCCGCCGTATGAGGAGACGCGAAAGAAGCGGCCGCTGCATGAGACTCCGGTAAAGAATGCGTGAGCGATTAGCGCGCGGGTTAGGACGGCGCTTGCCCCTGCGCCTCCACCCACGCGGTGACCGCAGCGAGCTCGGTCGGCGCGTGCAACCGATGAAAAATACTCGCCGCGCGCCTGGCATCGTCCAGTGCATTGGTGGGCTCGCCGAGTGCGAGGACCACCTGCGCGCGACACCAGCGTGATTCCGCCTCAATCAGCGTGTTGCCGCAACTTACCGCCAGACTCACGGCCTCATTGAGCGAGTCGCGCGCTTCCACCAGCTTGCCTAGCGCGAACCGTGCCGAAGCGCACAATCGAATCGCGTCGGCCTGTCGCGACGGGTCATGAACCGCGGAGAGATATCGCGCCGCGCGATCTGCCGTGGCCTCGGCCAGCGCGGCGTCGCCTCGGAGCAAGGAAATCTCCGCTCGTCCCACCAGTGTCAGTGCCACTAAATGGTTGTTGTTCACCGCGCCAGCAAATTCAGCCGACCGTTGCTCGTGTTGATCGGCTTGATCGAGACGGTTCAACTTACGGAGGGCGATTGCCGCATTGTGATAGCTCTCCGCCAACCCATTTACATTGCCGAGTCGCTGGTAGGCCGGGAAAGCGATGGCGTACAGACCGAGCGCCTCTTCGTGCCGTCCGCGAATTGTCGCAATGACCGCGAGATTATTCGTGGCGCGGGCAACCAGCAAATCGTCGCCGTCGATTCGCCCGAGTTCTGCCGCACGCTCAAACGCCAGCGCCGCGTTGTCCAGGTCACTTCGCTCAAAACTCGCCGCGCCGGCGAAGTTTACCGCACGACGAATCGCTGCACGGTCACCGCTTTTCTGTAACTCCCCTTCGGAATCATCCAGCCAGCGCCGCGCGCTGTGCGGGTCGCCGGTGCGCAACAGTCCCTCAGCGTACATCGTGATGAGCGACGGCGTAACACGTGTCTGGTCAAGTTGTGCGCTGGCCACACGGCACAGCTCGTCCCACGCTCCTGTGGTGGCAAGCGAGCGACACTGTGCGATGAGTGCGTCCGACTGTGCGTCCTGCATCACAAACGAAAGTTCCGCTGCGGCGCGCGGGCCGACTCAGTACGCGATCACATAGTTGGTGAACCCGGGAATAAACGCATCAATGCGACGGTTGCCAGAACTCGTCGTCCCAGAAACCCGCACCCACGGATCGTTCGCCGACTCCTGGCGAAAAATGGACAATGTTTGCTCGAGATCATGATCGACGTGGTCGACAACGCCGTCATGGTTCAGGTCTTGATCGGTTTGCAGATACGACAGCCGAAGTTCCGCTGCCTGATTGCCGTTAAAGCGGAGTCCGGACGGCTCGAACTGCACAATGAGTTTGAGCGGATCGATGACACGGATCGTGATCTGGACAGAGTCGCCTGTCGCGAGCGCGCTGCCGTCGGGGCGCACAATGCGCGCCTTGTCGCGCACGCGCAGGCGCAGCAGCGAACTGGCATCGTTCGACCCCGGTACCGGCGCGTAAAAGATTTCTACGCGACGGTCCTGACCCTGCACCGCATAGAACGTGACCGGATCGAGCGGAACTGCAGGCGCGCCA
>JAYSVL010000296.1:0-5365 GCA_043718595.1 Gemmatimonadaceae bacterium | reverse complement strand
CCACACGCGGTCAGTGTTGCCGCGATGGCTGCACAGAACCCCCGCCGACATCTATTCAACATCGCACCACGGCGACCACCCATCAACGATGCTCCCGAATGAAGACGTGCAGCGGCAATGATCGCCCGCGAGCGTTCTCAACGACGACGGCGTAGGAGTTCGAGATCCAGAGCGATGGCGGGGCTTCTCCTCCGCTCTGCACACGATCTGGTACCGTAAAACGCAGCACCGATCCGTTCCCCGAACTGCGTACCCCCAACAGGGTGACGGGTCCAACATGCACTGTATTCGAATCGTCCACAAATCCGCTCCCACGCACGGTGAGCTCGGCTGGTGGGCCTTCGCGCATGTGGAGTGTATCGGGCGAGACGGCGGACAGCGTCGGCGAAATGCTCGCTCCGCTGGCCGATCGCTCAACCGACGACTCGGCGGCGTGGCGGCGGCAGGCGAGCGTCCCAAGGAGCAGAAGCCCAACACCAGCGTAACAAGGGTGGCGCATGCAGACGTCGTCCTGGGACGAGAAAGTGATTCAACCGGAGAAGGAAGTCCTCGCACCGGCGAGGGGCGTTGGATAAGCTACGGGTCATGCAGCGATCTGTCTCTAGTCAGTTCACGTTAGCCCGTTGCCCGTGATAGCCACCCTTGCCGTTGCGGCGCTATTGGCGAGCCTCGCGGACCCGCTCGCGTGGACGCACGCAGGCCCTGTGTTCGACGGGCGTCGTGGCGCGCTGGCGGTCACCACGCCCAGACGCGACGCATCGCCGGTGGTGGACGGGAGTCTAAATGAGCCCGAGTGGAGCACCGCCGCGCTACTGACCGGCTTTTCGCAGTACGCACCAACGGACGGGATCGCGTCACGCGACAGCACCGAAGTCCTCATTTGGTACTCGCCGACGGCGCTACACATCGGTATTCGAGCCTTCGCTGCGTCAGGTTCGGTTCGAGCCACACTGGCCGATCGCGACAAGATTTCGCAAGACGACAACGTACAACTCTTTCTCGGTACGTACGCGGACAGTCGTCAGGCGCTCGTATTTGCGGTGAATCCGCTCGGCATTCAAAGCGACGGGGTGCTGTCAGAAACTGGCGTGTCGAGCGGTGGTGGATTCTTCGCTGGTGCGACTCGGACACGGGAGTCGGCCGACCTTGCCCCTGACTATCTGTGGAAGTCGAAAGGACACGTGACGGACTGGGGCTACGAAGTAGAAATCGCGATACCATTCAAGAGTTTGCGGTACGGTGCGGGCGACGAACAACAGTGGCAATTGCATGTGATTCGCACTGTGCAGGCGAGCGGATTCGAAGATAGCTGGGCGCCGGCGAAACGCGCTGGCGCGAGCTTTCTTGCGCAGTCGGGCCGCTTGAACGGGCTACGCGATTTGCGACGTGGACTGACGATCGACATGATCCCCACCGTCACCTCGAGCAGCGTCGGCACGCGCGCGTCGGCCCAATGGAAACACAACACTAGCCGACCGGAGCTTGGTGGCAGTGTGCGCTGGGGTGTGACGAGCAACCTGACCATCGCCGGTACCGCCAACCCCGATTTCTCTCAGGTGGAAGCAGACGCGACCCAATACTCGTATGACCCGCGGGTGGCCGTATTTTTTCCTGAACGACGACCGTTTTTCCTGGAAAGCCAGGAGCAGTTTTCGACGCCCAATCGCCTCATCTACACGCGCCGAGTGACACAGCCGATCGCAGCAGCAAAATTGACCGGCAAGCAACGTGGATTCGACATCGGCGTGTTGTCGGCCATTGAATCCAAGGATGCATCGGCGAGTGGCAATCACGCACCGACCTTCAATCTGGTGCGTTTGCAACGCGACGTTGGCCCGCAGAGCAGGCTCGGCGTGGTGTATACCGACAAGGTGGACGGCAGTCGCTGGAATCGGGTGCTCGGTGTCGACGGACGCTTCGCACGTGGTGTGCTCAGCGTGCAGGCGCAGGGCGCGGCGAGCATCACGCATACCGATACCACATCGTCACCGCAGCCGCTCTGGGACGTCAATGCGACGATTAATCGTCGACGATTTTTCGCCCGCTATGTGTTTAACGGCATCAGTACCAATTTTGACGCGCAAAGCGGATTCATCGCACGCGCGGGGGTGGCCAATCTATCGGCCACACATCGTGCCACATGGTTCGGCAAACAGGGCAGTGCGATTGAGCAGTTTGTGCCCGAGGTGTTTATGCTCGGACGGTGGCGCTACGCCGATCTCGTCAACCGTCGTGATGCGCAAGACGTGCAATTGCATTTGCGAACCAACACACGTCTCCGCGGCGGTTGGCAGGTCGGAGGGCAAGTGTTGTTCGAGGAGTTTGGATACGACCGCGACTTGTATGCAAACTATGCGCTCTTCAAGCCGCGTGCGGGCGGCGTTGATACCCTGGCGTATACTGGTACGCCGACGCTGCCCAATCTAGACTGGGTGCTGTCCATCGGATCGCCGGAGTTTCGGCGCTTCTCATTCAACACCTTCTTCATCATCGGGCAAGACGAGAATTTTCCGGAGTGGAGTT
The DNA here is from genome assembly GCA_043718595.1 of Gemmatimonadaceae bacterium. Classification (GTDB taxonomy): domain Bacteria; phylum Gemmatimonadota; class Gemmatimonadetes; order Gemmatimonadales; family Gemmatimonadaceae; genus Gemmatimonas. Next base: position 2,842 of record JAYSVL010000296.1, on the reverse strand, counting down.
CGGCCGACATCATCAGCATGCAGGGCACGCTCAACGTGCGTCCGTCTGAACAACTACGACTGGCGACTACCTGGAATATCGAGCAATACGATCGGACGTCGGATGGAACGCGCGTGCTGACGCGCCGCGTGTTACGTCAGCGCGTCGAGTATCAGGTGAATCGACAGATCTTTGTCCGCGTCATTGGTGAACACAGCGTATTGCGCCAAGCGGATTTGCGCGACGATTCACGCACCAATCTGCCGATCTATCTGCGGGGCAGCGGCGGTACCTACACGCGAGCGAGCGCGTTCGAACGCACCCGCGCGCGACTCGATTTCCTGTTCTCGTATCTGCCGTCACCAGGAACAGTGGTCTACCTCGGCTACGGCGACGCCCTTGGCGCCGATCGACCGGCGGGACCAGAGCGGCTGCAGCGGACTCGTGATGTGTTTTTCCTCAAGCTGAGTTATCTCTATCGGGTGCAGTAACGCACGGCATTTCCCGTCGTCGAATACGGCAGCGATGATCCCCGCCCTTCCGAGAGTTTGTATGCCCTTCCGACTGTCCCGCTGGCTGGTTGCTGGAACTGTGGCGCTCACCGCGTGCGGTGGCGATAAGGGTGCGGCGCCCGCGGTCGGCGTAACGCCGGGCGGCACTGACGGCACGTTCACGCGTATTCAACGCGAGATTCTCGATCCGTCCTGCGCGTCGTGCCACAGCAGTGGATCGAGTCAGGCGCGACAGTCACAGTTGGTGTTGAGCGCTGATTCCTCGTACCAGCAGCTCGTCGGCGCGGCCTCCGTCAATCAGGTGGCAAAAGCAGACGGCTTGCCGCGCGTGCGGGCATTCCGCGCCGATAGTTCATTGTTGTTTCATAAACTCGCCTGGGTACCCGGCCACCATAGTCGGGACTACGGCCAGTTCATGCCGACGGGCACGACACAGGGCGTCACGGCCGGTCAGCTGGAGTTTGTCCGCCGCTGGATTGAAGCCGGAGCGCAGCGCACGGGCCACGTGGTGGACACGATGGTGCTCAAAGACAACCGGGTGCAGGCCGCGACGTTTGCACCGCTCGCCGCGCCGACCGTCGACGGACTACAGCTCAAGGTCGACAGTTTTGTCGTCGTGCCGGGCTACGAACGCGAGCTGTTCGTCTACAAGCGTCTCAACAACCCGGCCGACATGTATGTCACGCGTATCGTGTCGCGGATGCGCCCGGGCAGCCACCACCTGCTGCTGTATTCGTTCGATGAGACCAAAACGTCGTTCCCGTGCAACACGCGGCCAACGCCGGACATCGTGCGCGATATTCGCAATACCGATGGTTCGATGAACATCATCAACATGCTGCCGATGGCCTGTCACGTGTTCTTCGCGGGCGCTATGACGCAAGACTTTGAATACAATTTTCCGGCCGGCGTCGCGCTCAAGATAGCGGCGAATTCGTCGCTCGACTTTAACGTCCACTACGTCAATCGTTCGCCGGCAGGCTTGCCGGGTGAAGCGTTTGCCAATTTGTACACGGTGGACAAGGCGAAAGTGCAGATTGTCGCTCGTGCGCTCAACCTCGCCAACACGGACTTTGCGCTGCCACCCAAACAGCGGAGCACGCTGACCAAAGCCTTCACCATGTCGACGAAAACGACCGTGATTGGCCTCACGTCGCATATGCATTCGATGGGCGAGCGTTACGAGATTCGCCTGCGCCGCAAGAACGGCACGGAAACGCTCGTCTACACCAATACCGATTGGGAGCATCCGGCGTTCACCAACTTCGCCACGCCGCTGGTCCTGGAAGTTGGCGACGCGCTGGTGTCCGTCGTGACGTACAACAACGTGCTTGATCGGACGATTTATTTTGGACTGACCAGCACCGATGAGATGAACATCATTTTTGGATACGCCTACTGAACCGCGTCTACATTAGAGAGGGCGCGTCTAGAAACGCGTACGTAACGCGAGGCCCGCGCGTCCGCGCGCGTCGATGAGTGGTGTGACCGTCACGCGCGCATCACTGCGCGGAGACACCATAGCGGCCACGCCGCGCTTGGGGACGATGGTTGCCCCGCGCTGCGACCGCTTGGCGAAGAGAACCGCCTCGATCGCCGCACCAACGGAAAGCACCACCGCCGAAGCGACGGCAGGAACAAAGTACGGCCGCTCGCTCGTGGTCCGTGTGTACGGTGCGGGCACACCATTCGGATCGATGTATGGCACGGTGGTCTCGGTCGTCGTTTGCGCGAACGCCATGCCCGACGAACCCGCGACGGCCAGCAGGACGACAACGCCGAGTACGGGCCGACTAGTATAGAACTGGCCGAAGCTTGGCAGTAGCCCGCGCGCAAATGCGACGCCGGGACTGTAGACAGGTCGCCGCAGTACCTCAATCGCGCGTCCGACGGCCACGCGATCGTCAACGGTCGGTGCCGCGGCTCGAAACTGCTCAAGGTCTTTCATCGCATCGGCGCGTCGTCCCGATGCCGCTCGTGCCAGTCCGCGATTGTAAAAGCCTTCGGCTGACGCTGGCGCATTCTTCACCACATCATCGAAAGCGCGTGCGGATGCGTCGTAGCGCGCGTCGTCAAAAAGCGCGAGTCCAAGACGAAAGGCGACTTGCACATCTTGCGCGCGCTTGACCTCAGTTGCTGGCACCAATCGCAACAACCGCGCACGAACGTCAGCCGCTTCGGTACCGGCTGGTGACAGCGTCAGATATCGGCAGTACTCAGTCGTCGCCTTCATTGCGTCGCCGAGTTCCTCGTGCGCACGCGCGAGATCATAGGCCACGCGCTCGTCGCCCGGATTGAGCACCGCCGCACGAACAAACGCATCACGCGCCGCGGCCTGATCACCAAGCAGC
>JAYSVL010000295.1:0-1882 GCA_043718595.1 Gemmatimonadaceae bacterium | reverse complement strand
TGCTGACCCGATGGCGTTGCCTCAGGTGACCGCGATGACTGCGGTTCGCATTATGACTGGCGCACCGATCCCGCCCGGTGCCGATGCTGTGGTGCGCGTTGAAGATACCGAAACGGACGGCGCGACTGTGCGCATTGTGCACGATCGTGACCTCGCCGGTCGCTGCAATGTGCGGCCGCGTGGTGAAGATGTGCGGGCGGGTGAGTTGCTGTTCGAGCGTGGTGTGACGCTGGCGTCAGCGCACCTTGGTGTGTTGGCCAGCATTGGCGCGGCGCGCGTGTCGGTGCATCGACGGTCGCGGGTGACGATCTTGTCTGGTGGTGATGAGTTGGTGTTGCTCGATCGCTTTGATGAAGTGGAAGCTGGCCGACGGATTGTCTCATCGTCGTCGTACGCGCTCCCAGCGTTGCTGCGACGCGCCGGTGCCGACGTACGCACACGACCGCTGCTCGCCGACACGCTCGACGATGTGACGGTGGCCGTCCGCGAGGCGCTCGACGCTGGCTGCGACCTGCTCATCACCACTGGCGGCATCTCGGTCGGTGCGCACGACTTCACGCGGGACGCGCTGCAGGCGCTTGGTGCGACCATGGGATTCTGGCGTGCACGCATTCGCCCCGGCGGACCGATCGGCACTGGCGTTGTGCGAAACACACGATGGCTTGGCCTGCCGGGCAATCCTGTGTCGACGATGGTGACGGCCGCGCTATTCGCATGGCCGCTGGTGCGCCAGTTGGGCGGGCACTCGGCGGTGCATCATATGCCGCTTCGCGTACGCGCAACTGGGCATGTTGACACGTCCGCACCGCTCACACACTTCGTCCGCGTTCAACTGGCGGTTGGCGTCGATGGTGCCGTTGAGGCCACAGCGGCGGGTGGTCAAGGGTCCAACCTGCTTCGCGTACTGGCCGATGCACACGCGCTGCTCGTCGTGCCGGAACGGGTGAATGCGGTAGAGCCGGGCATGATGCTCGATGCGATTCTCCTCCCGGATGTGTCGTGGGGCGCGGTTGCTCCGTACGCCGTAACGGGATGACTGGCCCGTCGAGCGACCTCGCGCGCGACGACATTGAAACCCTGCATGGTGCCGCGCTCGACGCAGCGCTGGCGCGTCGCTTCACGCTGGCCGACGAACATGTCGTGCTTGGCGCCCAAACTTTTTTCCTGCGGAAGCCGGCGAATGCTGATCATCTGATTAGCGAGGCGGACTACGTGATGGACGAGCGTCTGCCGTATTGGGCAGATCTCTGGCCATCGGCGCGTGTGCTCGCCCAGACGTTGCTTGCTGAAGAGGGCGCCGGACGGACCGTGCTGGAACTTGGCTGCGGTTTGGGGTTGCCGACGGTGGCGGCGATGCATGCTGGATTTCGCGTCACCGCGACCGACTACTATCAGGATGCGTTGCACGTGACGCGGGCGAATGCCGGTCGCAATCTGTCGCGCGAACCGGACACGAAGCTGGTGGACTGGCGTCGATGGCCGGAGTTCTTCGGACCGTTTGATGTCGTGGTCGCGGCCGACGTCGTCTATGAACAAGAGTACGCGACACTGGTGGCCGATTGCATTGCCCGGGCACTCGCACCCACTGGCTTTGCGCTCATTGCCGACCCCGGCAGAGCTGCACTTCCCGGCTTCCTTGCGCGACTGCCCGAGGTTGGTCTTACGGTCGTGGATACCACGACGACTGCCTATAGCGACGGGGCAATTAACCAGCAGATACAGGTGATGCGCATTCGTTGGCGCTAACGGCGCACTCGTTAATGCGCGGCGGACAACAATCGTGCTGCCACGACTTCCGAAATATCGAGCACGGGCACGCTACTACCTGCACCGTTGACGCCGTCCGTAATCATCGTCATACAAAACGGACAAGCCACTGCGA
>JAYSVL010000294.1:0-1885 GCA_043718595.1 Gemmatimonadaceae bacterium | reverse complement strand
CCACCCGATCATCCGGCGATGGAGCTGCATGACACGCTCTATCTGGGTGACACGACATTGTTGCGCACGCACACGTCGCCGGTGCAGGTGCGCACACTGCAACGTTATGCGCCTCCTGTGCGAGTGCTCGCGCCTGGTCAGGTGTATCGCCGCGACTTTTTCGATGCCACGCATGCACCTGCGTTCATGCAGCTGGAAGGCCTCGCGGTGGATGAAGGCATTTCGTTTGTTGATCTCAAGGCGACGCTTGGCGAGTTCGCCCGCCGGTTCTATGGCGCAACGCGACGCGTTCGTTTCGGCCCCTCGTATTTCCCGTTCGTCGAGCCCGGCGCGCAGATGGACGTTGAGGTGGACTTGAACGACGGTCGCGGACTGCGATGGGTGGAGATTCTTGGCTGCGGCATGGTACATCCCAACGTGCTCGAGGCGGCCGGCGTGGACAGCGAGAAGTACACCGGCTGGGCGTTCGGGATGGGACCGGCGCGCATCGCGATGTCACGCTACAACATTCACGACATTCGTGTGCTGTACGATTCCGACGTGCGCTTTCTGGAGCAATTCGCATCATGATCGTTTCGCATGAGTGGATCAAACAATTTGTGCCCCATACACTCACCGCCGAAGCCGTCGGTGAATTGCTCGGTCGGCATTGTGTCACGCTCGACGGCATTGAGCGCGTCGGTGCGGACCTCTCGGCGTTTGTTGTGGCGCAAGTAGTGCAGGCGACACGTCACCCAAACTCCGACCATCTCTGGGTCACCAAAGTCGATGACGGCAGCGGTACGATGCTCGATGTGGTGTGTGGTGCACCAAACGTCGTCGCCGGTGCACGCTATCCCTTTGCCCGCACGGGCACGGTCATGCCTGGCGGGCTCATAATCGAGCGCCGCAAAATTCGTGGCGAGACCTCCAATGGCATGCTGTGTTCCTCTCGCGAGTTGGGACTTGGTGATGAGCACGATGGCATTCTGACGCTCGCGACGGACGCGGCTGCAGGCACCCCACTCCTTGCCGTGTTGGCAGCCGCCGATTCGCGTCTCAATCTCGATGTCCTACCAAACCGCCCTGACCTCTTGTCGCACCGTGGCGTGGCTCGTGAGCTTTGCGCGATCACCGGCGCCGCGTTCTCGCCAACGCCGGTACAGGATTTAGGCGACTTCGCCATCACCGCGCCAACGGTGCGCGGCGAGCGGCATGCGACCGCTGGCGGTGTCCATGTGCACGTCGAGGACGCGGCGAGTTGTCCGCAGTACATCGCCGTCGTCATTCGCGGAGTCACCGTTGGGCCAAGCCCGCGGTGGCTGGTCGACCGGCTGGCAAGCGTTGGGTTGCGCAGCATCAGCAACGTGGTCGACGCGACGAACTATGTGTTGCACGGACTCGGGCAACCCGTACATGCGTTTGACATCGCGACATTGTCGGAGTCGACAATTGTCGTGCGCCAATCGCGTGCATCGGAAACGCTCACCACGCTTGATGGTATCGAACGCGCGATTGCTGTCGGCACCACCGTCATTTGCGATGCGGAGCGCCCTATTGCACTCGCCGGTGTGATGGGCGGACGGGCGAGCGAGGTGACAGCACGCACGACCGATGTGTTAGTCGAAGTCGCGGCATTCGACGAACGATTTGTCCGACGCGTGCGACGTGCCACAGGACTCAATACGGACGCGAGTTACCGATACGAGCGTGGCATTGACGCGGTCGGACTCCGCGAAAGCGCGATGGTTGGCGCCGCGCTCATCTGCAACGTCGCTGGTGGTTCTGTTGCATCGATCCTGATTGTTGGTCAGGCACCGTCGCGCCCAGCGGCGATCACGTTGCGCGCGCGTCGAATTGCGCAGGTACTGGGCATGGCGGTGCCAGACGATACGATTGCTGCGCG
>JAYSVL010000293.1:0-1886 GCA_043718595.1 Gemmatimonadaceae bacterium | reverse complement strand
ATGATCGATCATGGTGCAAAGATCCAAGTGGTTGATGTGGCGGGGTGGTATGACGCCGGCCAATTGGAGACGCTGCTCGAGACGAATCAGGTGATGCTGGAAAAAGGGCGGGCGCGTTGTCCGGTGGCGCTTGGTGCAGGCGCGACAATTGTTGAGCCGGTGTACATCGAGGACGGTGTCACGGTGGAGCACTCCACGATTGGTCCGAACGTGTCGATTGGTGCTGGCAGTACGGTGCGCAACAGCACCGTGCGTGACGCCGTGATAGGTGACCGCTGCGACATCGCGCAGTCCGCGCTGCATCACGCGTTCCTTGGCGATCGTGTTGTCGCGCATGGCGTGACGGGGTCGCTTAACGTTGGTGACGATTCCGAAGTGAGGTGCACTCCATGAGCGATCATCTTTCACGCCGTGACTTGCTCACGGGCGCAGCGGCGGCACTGGCGGCATCGGCGCTGACGGTCGCGCCGGCGAAGCTGTTGGCCTCAACCGACGATTGGCGCGTTGATCTCACGCCACCGGCGCCACTTGATGCCAAGCGTATGCTTGGCGTCCCGTTCGAGAAGCGCGATGTGGTGCGCATTGCGATCGTTGGGACGGGGCTGCGTGGCCGGTCCACGCTCGGCGAGTTGCTGGCGATTGAAGGCGTACGCATCACCGCGCTCTGCGACGTGGTGGAAGACAAAGCCAACCGCGCGGCAGCGATGGTGGTGAAAGCCGGACAACCGGAGCCAGCGTTATACACGAAAGGCGATCGTGACTATGAGCGGTTGCTACAGCGCGACGACATCGACTTCGTCTACACGGCGACCCCGTGGAAATGGCACACGCCCGTGTCACTCGCGGCCATGCGTGCGGGTAAACACGTGGGAAGTGAAGTGGCGATTGGTTCGACGATTGCGGAGCTGTGGGACCTGGTGGATACGTCAGAGAAAACGCGTCGGCATTGCTTGATGATGGAGAACTGTTGTTACGGCAACAGCGAGCTCACGGTGCTGCAGATGGTGCGACAGGGTGTGTTTGGCACGCTGCTGCACGCGGAGGCAGCATATCTACACGACTTGCGGTCGATACTCTTTGAAGATCGCGACGAGGGACTCTGGCGCAGACAGCCGCACACGGAGCGCAACGCAAATTTCTATCCAACGCATGGGCTGGGTCCGGTGGCGCAGTACCTCGGTATTCATCGCGGCGATCGCTTCGACTACATGGTCTCGATGGCGTCCCCAGAAGCGGGCTTGACCGAATGGCGTGAGCAGCGCGTGCCGAAGGACAGTGTGAAATGGAAGGAAGCGTACAAGGCGGGGGACGTGAATTCGTCGCTGGTCAAGACGGCGCTGGGGCGCACGATTCTGTTGCAGCATGATGTCGTCAATCCGCGACCGTATTCCCGTCTCAACAACCTCCAGGGATCGAAGGCCATCTTCAATGACTACCCACCGCGTTTGTACATCGACGGCGCTGCGGGCGGCGAACGGTGGACGGCACTCGCGGACCTCAACAAGAAGTATGAGCATCCCTTGTGGACAGCCGTGGGCGACTTGGCGCGGAAGAATGGTGGCCATGGCGGTATGGACTTCGTCATGTGCTACCGACTCGTGCAATGTTTGCGCGAAGGATTGGCGCCGGACTTTGACGTGTACGACGCGGCCGCGTGGAGCGCACCAGGTCCGCTCAGCGAAAAATCAGTGGCCAACGGAAGTGCTCCCCAGAAGTTTCCAGACTTCACCCGAGGAACGTGGGATACGCTGCCTCCGCTTACGTACAAGATCGGATAGATGGAGTGACACGCACGGCGGTGATACTCGCGCGAGGGCTGGGTCGCCGCATGCGACAGGCCGACGTAGACGTGGTGCTCAGCGCACAACAGGCAACCGCTGCGAGTA
>JAYSVL010000292.1:0-1888 GCA_043718595.1 Gemmatimonadaceae bacterium | reverse complement strand
CCGGAATCACCCACGTGAGCGCACGCACCGACAGCGGATGGTTGTTGGACATGCCAATCTGTGCAATGGCGACGTCGTCGAGTGACTGCACCAGTGCGACCGTCGATGCGCGCACGGCCGCGAACTCCTCCACGATATCGTCGAGTGCACGATTGGACGCACGACTCTGCGGCACCCACGTGTCCTGATCAAAGCCCGGTAGTGGCGTCATGTCGCCACGCGCAATGCGCACCAGCCGATACGAAAACACCCGCTCGGTATCCGCTACATGCAACAACGATTCGGCGAGGGTCCACTTGCCCGGCGCGTAGGCAAACCCGGCAAGACTGTCGTCGGCACCCTGCAGCATGGCGCGCAACTGCGCGGGCTGCGACTCAAGCAGGGTGAGCATGTCGTCGCTGCCTTGCGCGGCGAATGCCCGGGCCGTCGTCTCGACGTAGAGGCCCATGAAGGCGGCGTGCTCTGACGCGCTCGGTCTGGAAATCTGCATGGCATCACCGGTGTGAAGGGCTCAAACGACGACGTTGTCGCAGCGCGAAATCTAGCGCTCTCATCACCCCGGTTTGGCAAAGCCCAGGGCAGCCGCGACCTCACCCAACCGCCCGGCGTCCGGGACGCTTCCCTGGGCAAGCCGCGGCGAACCACCACCACGACCGCCAACACCCGCCAGCGCGGCTCGCAGCGTCTGACCGGCATCGACCTCGGCACCATCACCTGCGGCCAACAACACGCCAACCGGTGAATCGCTGGTGACTAACACCACACACGCGCCAAGCGCCGAGAGTGCCTGGGCGAGGGGTTCAACGTCACGCACCGCACCGCTGTGTGTGATGTGCAGGCGACGAACGCCATGTGCATCAGGCTCCGTTCTGTTCCACCGCGCGCGTGCATCGTGCTGCGCCAACTCGCTCACGAGACGCTTGCGTTCGCGTTCCATGACGCCAACACGCTCGTGCAACTGCGCGACCAGCGCGGGCACGTCGGCCGTGGATGCCGTAAAGACACGCGCCGCACTGGTGAGCAGTTCCGCGTCCAGGCGCGCACGGCGCACCGCGCGCTGCCCACACACAAACTCCACGCGCATGCCACCCTTGGCGCGTTCCGCACCGCGCAACTGAATGCTGCCAATCTCGCCCGTGCGCTGCACATGCGTACCACCACACGCGCTGCGATCGACACCGCTGATGCTCACTACGCGCAGCTCGCCGTCACGTTCACTGGCCTTGCGTAACCCTGTTGCCAGCTCGGCGTCTTCAAAAGTCACAAGCACGTCGTGATTGGCGGTGACGATCTCATTGGCACGTTGTTCTGCCTCGCGCAACTGGTCCGCGCTGATGCTGGCGGCTGTTACGTCGAGCGACGACGTCTCATCACCAAAATGTACGCTGGTAGTGAGCCAGCCGTACTCGTCCGCACACATCGCCGACAACAGATGCTGCCCTGTGTGCTGCTGCATAAAGTCGAATCGTCGCGGCCAGTGCACCGTGCCGCGTACGGTGTCCCCAACCGCGAACCGTCCCGGAACCGCAACCACATGCGCGACGCGATCGTCCTCGTCCACCACGTCGACCACTGGCACGTCATTGAGCGCGCCGACGTCGTGCGGCTGACCGCCAGATGTCGGATAGAGGGCCGAACGGTCGAGGTAGACGCGCCGCGCATCATCACTCAGCGCCACCACGATGGCGGCAAAGTCGGTGAGGTAGGCGTCTCTATAATAGATGCGATCAGTCATCGGGTGCGGGTGGTATCTTAGTGAATATGGCGCCCAACCTCGCTTCGCGTTGCGCTCGTGCACTGACTGTCACTCTTCTCGCGCTGAGTGCGGGGTGCGTCACGCCGTTTTCGTCGACGAAGACTGGCGGCGCCGAATCAGCTAAGCGACCAA
>JAYSVL010000291.1:0-1890 GCA_043718595.1 Gemmatimonadaceae bacterium | reverse complement strand
GCGGCTGGCGCTGGCGGCGGCGGGCGATGGGTCATGGGTAATTGGTTTCCACCTGCTTTAGTTCCGACCATTGATCGAAACTCACAAGAGTTGATTAGTTCAGTTTCGCTCACATCTACACAAGGCAGATTGCTATTTCCGCTAAATATGTCGCTTCGCATTTTCCTCTACATGCCGTCCCCATGCCTCCATGTGGGCATTTTGCCTTGCAGGTATCTCTCCTTTGAGCCGCCTCATTCAGACACCCCCCCTGCCAATATGGTGTGAGACGATTTCCCTCGCCTAATTAGTGAGGAACTTAGGGGGCGTAGGAGATGACCCGTATGACCAGTCCAGCACCGCAGGCGAAAGATGAAACGGAGGTGCGCGCCAGCGGACGGCGACGCACGTTCACCGTCGAGTACAAGACGCGCATCGTGCAGGAAGCGGCGCAGTGCCGCGCCGTCGGCGAGATTGGCAGTCTGCTGCGCCGTGAAGGCTTGTTCTCGTCGCAGTTAACGATGTGGCGCCAGCAGTATCACGCCGGGGCGCGCGAGGCGTTGGCGCAACGACGGGGACCGAAACTGAAGGCCGATACCAGCGAATTGGAACGCGTGCAGCGCGAGAACGCGCAGTTGCGCGACCAACTCGCACGCGCCGAATTACTAATCTCGATCCAAAAAAAACTCTCGGCGTTGCTGGAACGACCCCGCAGCGAGCCGCGTGGAAAACCCACGTGACCGAAACCTTGCAGACGCACGGCGACACGCTCGGCGTCACGCGCGTGAGTGCCGCGCTTGGTGTCCCGCGAGCCAGTGCGTATCGCTGGCGCAAACCGTCCGCCCCGCCGCGTGAACGCGACGGCGCCCGGGTGGTACGCACGCCGTCGCCGCGCGCGTTATCACCGGCCGCGCAGGACCAAGTGCTGGCGTACCTGCGCGATCCCCGCTTTGTGGATCGCGCGCCCGCGCAGGTGCACGCGACGTTGCTCGATGAAGGCACCTACGTCTGCAGTGTGCGGACGCTGTACCGCCTGCTGGCGAGCGCGCACGAGGTGCGGGCCCGCCGGGGACAGCGCACGCACCCCCAGTACCCCGTGCCCCGCCTCGTCGCCACGCGACCGAATCAGGTGTGGACGTGGGATGTGACCGACCTCAAAGGCCCGGTCAAAGGGGAGCGCTACAAACTGTATGTCGTGCTCGATCTGTTCAGTCGCTACGTCGTCGCGTGGATGCTCGCGCGCCGCGAATCGGCCACGCTCGCGCAGCGCCTCATTCGCACCGCGTGCGAGCGCCAGGGCATCGTCCGCGATCAACTCACCACGCACTCGGATCGCGGCAGCATCCAAGTCGCGAAAGATTTGCACGACTTGTATCAGGACCTCGGCATTGTGCGGTCGCTCTCGCGGCCCCGCGTCAGCGACGATAACCCGTATTCGGAATCGCTCTTCAAGACCACCAAGTACGCGCCCACGTACCCGGAGCGTTTCGACCACTACGCGCACGCCAACGCGTGGTGCGGCCCGTTCTTTCACCACTACAACCACGAACACAAACACGAAGGCATTGCGTGGCTCACGCCTGCCACGGTGCACGAAGGGCGCGCCGCCGGCATCCTCGCGCAACGGCAGCAGACGATGGATCGCGCCTATCAGCAGCACCCCGAACGGTTCGTGAACGGGCCTCCGCGCGTGCCGCAACTCCCCACGGAAGTATGGATCAACAAAGCCGAAGACCAAACGGCGGTCATCGGATAACTCACTAAACTCTCAACCCATCCGTCTCATTTTCATTGACAGGTTCCGTTGCGGTCCTACACTCTTCTTTCCTCTCTGGCAATTCTACCGAGAGGCGTCATGATGCAGAATCGTCGCATTCGTGGGACCTCTATTCGTTTCAGCCCTCGTCTAGA
>JAYSVL010000030.1:0-8469 GCA_043718595.1 Gemmatimonadaceae bacterium | reverse complement strand
GGAGTCGATCGAAGGATGTCGGTGTTCGTCCAGCTGCGGAACGTGACAATACCACTGAACGAGATGTACCACCCCGCTTCGATTGCCGCCGCAGCCAGGTTGTCCGAGCCAGTAAAACAATGCAGAACGCCACACACCCCTGCCGCTGTTGCCTCGCGCAGGAAGGCGATGGTATCTGCATCGGCGTCGCGTGTGTGTAACACCAGGGGACGACAAAGTTCTGCAGCGAGCCCGAGTTGCGCCGCGAGCACTCGGCGCTGCAACGCCGGACTTGCGGTGTCGTAGTGATAGTCGAGGCCACACTCACCAACCGCCACCGCGCCACGCGCGACTGCTTCTCGTATCGCCGCCGCGTCGCGCGCATCGTCCCAGGTCGATGCGTCGTGTGGATGTACGCCGCAGGTGTGGAATACGATCGCCGGATAACGTTGCGCAATCGCCTGCGCACGCAGCGCTTTCATCGGCGACTCCCCGATACACACGAAAGCTCGCGCACCTGCTGCGCGAGCTTTGGCGATCACCTCGTCGACGTCGTCTGTGAACGCGTCGTCTGCGAGGTGGACGTGACTGTCAATGTACGACACTCGCGAGAGCAACTATCGATCTATCGTGTCCCAACGCGTTCGGCCTTGCGGCTCTTCGTGACCGACTCGGCGCTCGTGTCGATGCGCGTCGCATTGCCCTTACCGTCGGTGCTGGCGCGCGGATATCGACTCTCAATCCATAGCAGCACAGGTCCGGCAACGTAGATCGAGGAGAAGGTGGCGACAAATACGCCGAACGTCATCACATACGCGAAGGGTCGAATCACCTCGCCGGCAAAGACGAGCAAAGCTACTGTTGCCGCCAACACCGTTGCGTGCGTCATGATTGAGCGCGGCAGTGTTTCATTAATCGAGCGATCGAGCAGCTTGCGAAACGGCTCACCCTTGCCGCGCTTGCGCAGGTTCTCGCGCACGCGATCGAAGATGATGATCGTGTCGTTCGCCGAATAGCCCAGCAACGTGAGGATGGCCGCGACCACGGTGAGCGACACTTCGATGTGGAGGATCTTGATGAACGCGAACGTGACGAGAATGTCGTGTGCAGTCGACACCACGGCTGCTACGCCGAATCGCCAGTCGAAGCGGAAGGCCAAATACATTAGCGTGAAGAGCGACGTAATGATCATGGCGTAAAACGCACCCTGACGCAGCTCTCCGCCGACCTTGGGCCCGACGGCTTCCGTGCGCATGACCTTCATCGCACCGGAGCCATACTGTTTGACCAGCGCGGCTTCAATACGTTTGGCAATGCCTTCAGCGCCCGCGGCCTGTTCTTTCACCTGCGTTTCGTCGCGCGCGCGCACCGTGTAGTCGACGCTCGAGCCGAACTGCTGAATCTCCGCGCCGGTGATCCCGGCCTTGTCGAGTGTGCTGCGGAGGACGGCGACGTCCGGCGGGTTCGTAAACTGCAACTGCATCAGCGTGCCGCCGGTAAACTCAATGCTGTAGTTGACGCCACCCTTGACGGCGAAGGACACGAGTCCCGCAGCGATGAATGCCAGCGTCAGTCCGGCTGCCACGCGCCACCAGCGAACGAATTCGTACTTCGTGTTGTGAAAAATTCGCAGCATAATGGCCTCAGATGCTCAGCGTCTGGGCGCCGCGCGAGCGGTTCATCCAGAGCAGGAAGAAAGTCTTGCTCACGAAGATGGCCGTGAACAGCGACGCGACGAGTCCGGCAATCAGCGTGACCGCGAATCCTCGCACGGGTCCCGTTCCATACTGATAGAGCACCATGCCCGACAGAATCGTCGTCGCGGAGGTGTCAATGATCGCGCTGAGCGCGTGACGGAAACCCTCGTCGATCGCCAAACGCACGGACTTGCCGTGGTCGAGTTCTTCGCGGATGCGCTCGAAGATCAGCACATTGGCGTCTACCGCGATACCGATTGAGAGCACAAAACCGGCCAACCCCGGCAACGTCAGCACCGCGTGAAAGCCCGCCAGCATTGCGAGCGTGTACACGAGGTACAGGGCCAGGCCGGCGACGGCGAGGACACCGGCAAATCGGTAGTAGCCAATGAGGATGACGATGACGAGGACCAGCGCGATGCCGAGCGCGAGCGCCCCGTTATTGATTGAGTCCTGTCCGAGACTCGCGCCGATGCTCCGCACTTCCGCGACCTTGAGTGGCACGGGGAGTGCACCAGCGCGCAGTACCAACGCGAGGTCCTGTGCTGCCTGCAGTGTACCGCCACCGAGTGTGATCTGCCCGTTGCGCCCGATCGCGCTGTTCAGGACAGGGGCCGTGACCACACGATCATCCAACACAATGGCCATGTTGTCCTTCACGTGCTTGCCCGTTTCGACCTTGAAGCGACGCGCCCCTTCGTTGTTCAGCGTGAACTGCACGACGTTGCCTTCCACCGGATCTGACGACGGTCGCGCGTCGATCAGGGCATCGCCATCGATGATCGATCGTGCGTCCATCACATAAAATGCGCGGTAGCGCTGCGCACCCAACACCATGGAGTCCACCGACCAACTGATGGATTTTCCTGGCGGCATCGCTGCTTGAATCGCCGGAAGTGCCAATGCGCGTTGAATGGCGTCATAACTCGCCTCAGGAATCACATACTGACCCGGCATCTGCCCGGGGGCGACGTTCGTCGAAAATATTCCGCCCGGTAGCACCGCTTTCGCGATCGAGTCCGCTTTGCCGCCTGCCTTTGAAGCACTGTCTTTCGCATTGCTGTCGGTCTTCTGCGTCAGCAGCGCGCTCACACCTACCTTCTTTGCGCTATCGCCCGCCGCGCCAGCGGCCACAATACCGGCCGCGCGGGCAATTTCGTCGAAGCGCGCGACAACGCGCTCGAACGCCTGCGACTTGTCGACGATCTTGAATTGCAGGAAGGCGGATTTTTGCACGACGTCCTGTGCACGGGCGGGATCGTCCACACCGGGCAGCTCGACGATGATGCGTTCATCGCCAAGCTTCTGGACGACGGGCTCGGACACACCGAATTCGTCAATGCGCTGGCGCACCACCTTGAGCGCGCGATCAAGCGCCTCCGACTTGTTCGCTACTGCTTGCTTGGATTCATCCACTTCGAGGGTAAGATGCATGCCGCCCTGAAGGTCCAGTCCGCGCTTCAGCGGTACCCGACGGATTGTGTCGTAGGCGAACACGCCATCGCGCTTTACCCGCTCGACTACGGTGCGCGGGAACAAGGCCCAGAGCGAGGCCAGCAGGAGCCCCACAATGAGCAGGACGCGGTACTTCAGATTCGCCATCGATGCCGGTGGCCAAAGGTGGTAGTCAGACGGGTGTTACACCGCCCAGCGTGTCGAGGTCGGTGGACCAGATCCACACCAACACGACGAAGGAACGTGGCGCATAACGCGCCTAGCCTTGAAACGTAGACGGGCCGACCGCGCGGCGGAAGACCGGATTGGCGAAGAACTTACGCGTGCTCCAGGTCAGCGAGGGTGGCGCGGGCCGCGATTTCATCCAATGCAAGTTGTTGTCGCAAGGCATCGGCATCGGCAAATGTCTGCGTGCCCCGTAGCCGCGCAATGAAGTCCAGTTGAACGGGCGCGTCATACAGGTCGTCATTGGCGTCGAACAGGTGCGCCTCGATCCGTCGTTCGTGATCATGAAACGTTGGCCTCGGCCCGAGGTTCGCCATGCCGGCGAAGCGTCCACGCGGCGTCTGCACCAGGACGGCATACACGCCGACCGGCGGCAACAACTTTTGACGCACGGGCGGGTCGATATTGATGGTCGGATAGCCAAGCAACCGCCCGCGACGATCCCCGCCAATCACCGTGCCGGCCAACCCATACCATCGCCCGAGCGACTCCTTGGCCGCGAGCAGCGACCCGTCCTGCACCGCCCGGCGAATGGCCGACGACGAGATCGGCTCGCCGCGGGCATTGCCAACCTGCTCGAGAACAGTGACCGCGAACCCACGATCACGCCCAAGCTGACGCAGGACGTCGATGTCGCCAAGACGGTCACGTCCAAACCCATGGTCATGACCCATCAGCAGTTCGCTGAGACAAAATCGCTCACGCAGAACACGATCGACAAACGATGCGGCATCCAGTGCGGCCAGCTGCGGAGTGAACGGCAATACGACCGTGTACTGCACACCACACTGGACAAACACCGCCAGTTTTTCACTGAGCAGCGTCAGCAACGGTGGCGCCGCCGATGGTCGCACGATCTCCAACGGGTGTGGTTCAAAGGTGATCACAATGCTCGGCTTCCCAAGCGAATTAGCGCGATTCACCAGCTGACGCAGCACATCCTGATGACCGCGATGCACACCATCGAAAGTTCCGACGGTAACGACCGAACCAGCGCGCGGGTCAATCGGCAATGCTCCATTCGCCCGGTGCAATGGCGCGCCTCCGGAGACGCTCACGCTGTCTCTCCGAGCAAGACCACCGTAGGCTGCCAACGGCCGTCGGTGGTGCGCTCTCCAACGCCGACCACCGTCGACACGCCAGTGGATGGATCGATGTCCACGAACGCCGCGCGTGCGCCGTCGACACGCGCCGCAATGGCACGACCGTACCGCAGATCGCGCATCGACTGCTCGGTCATGACTTCAACGGCCATGCCCTGCATGAGGTCGAGTGGTGAGTGCAGCGTGACAAGCCCTTCCGCGATGCTTCGCGGCTTTAGCTCGGCGGCGGCCACGGCATGGCGTACTGTCGCCGGTCCGCTACTCTCGCGACGTAGCTGCGCGCAATGCGCGGCGCTGCCCATGTGTCGACCCAGGTCGCGCGCGAGTGCGCGCACATACGTGCCTCCCGCACACGTAATGCGCGCACGCAGGAGCGGGCCGGTAATGTCAAGCACGGACCACGCGTGGACGGTCACCTGCACTGCGGCAAGCGATAGCACGGCGCCACGTCGCGCGAGTGCATACGCGCGCTGGCCGTCAACATGTTTCGCTGAGTACGACGGCGGCACCTGCGTCACGATGCCCGTGAGCGACGCGATGGCATTGGCCAATGCTGCGTCGACACTCGCTGTGCCGAATCGCGGAGCGTCGCGTTCACACATGGTCGCGCCGGTCCCATCGTCGGTATCGGTTTCGGTCCCAAAGCGAATCGTCGCGTCATATACTTTTGGCTCGCCAACGCAATATGGGAGTAACCGTGTGCACTGTCCTACCGCGACCACGAGCAGACCGGACGCGAAGGGATCCAGTGTACCAGCATGTCCGACGCGTTTCGATGCCGCCGCGCGGCGCACGATCGCCACCACGTCGTGTGATGTGATCCCTACCGGCTTGTCGACGTAGAGCAGGCCATTCACTGCGAGTATGCGCTGCGCGTGCTTTCGTTGCGCCGTTGACGACTAGTCGCTCGACGGCACAACGCCGTCTGTCGACTCTAGCGTTTGCGGCATCGCCGCGTCACGCTCGGTGCGTACTTGCGCCAGCAACTGCTCGATGCGAGTTGCGCGTGCGATGCTCTCGTCGGCCTTGAAGAGCACCTCCGGCGCATTTCGAAGGCGCAGAGACTTGCCGAGCATACCGCGCAGATGCGTGGCGACACTTGCCAAACCGGCAAATGTCGCTTTGCGCGCCTCCTCATCGCCCATCACACTCACGTACACGGTCGCGTGCCGAAGGTCACGCGTCATTTCCACCGCGGTCACGGTGACAAAGCCGCGGATCCGGGGATCCTTCGCGCCTTCAGCAAGAAAAGTCGCGACCTGTTCCCGGATGGCCTCGGCGACGCGGTCAGGACGCCGCAGATCGCCCATGTGCCCTCCTCAGGATTTAGATGCCTGGTCGAGCGTGCGCGCTACTTCCTCCGTGCGATAGCACTCGAACACATCGCCGACCTTGACGTCGTTGAAGTTTTCGATGCCGATGCCGCATTCGAAACCGTCCTTGACCTCCAGCACGTCGTCCTTAAACCGACGCAGTGAAGCGATCGCGCCATCGTACACTTCTACCCCATCACGAATGACGCGAATCCGACCCTTGCGATTGATCACGCCACTGCGCACCGAGCAACCGGCAATCACGCCGACGCGCGCCACCTTGAACGTTTCGCGCACGGCCGCTTCGCCGTACACCACTTCGCGCGATTCCGGCCGCAGCATACCTTCGAGCGCGGCTTTGACGTCGGCAACGGCTTCGTAGATAATGCGATACAGCTTGATTTCGACGCCTTCACGTTCGGCCGCTGCACGCGCGTTGTTGTCCGGACGCACATGGAAACCAATGATGATGGCGCCCGATGCCTTCGCCAGCAGGATATCCGTTTCGGCGATGGCACCGACGCCACGGTGCAAGATCTCGACCGAGACTTCCGGGTTCGACAGCTGCCCCAGCGCGTCGGCCAAGGCTTCCGCCGGACCACCCTGGTCCGCCTTGATGACGAGACGAAGCTGACGGCGCTGTCCCGCCGAGGTCTGCGACATAAAGTCTTCGAGCGACACAACGCCACGCGTAGTACGTCGGCTCTTGGCTTCGCGATCCAGCCGCTCACGACGCTGCGCGATTTCGCGCGCTGCCGTCGCATCTTCCACCACGAGCATCTGATCGCCGGCCATTGGCACGCCGGTGAGTCCGAGGATCTGCACTGGAATCGCCGGTCCAGCCGACTTGACCGCCTTCCCACGTTCGTCGAGAAGGGCACGCACGCGACCAGAGTAGATGCCGCAGATGTAGTCGTCGCCAACTTTGAGCGTGCCATTCTGCACCAGCACCGTCGCAACGGGTCCCTTCCCCTGGTCGAGTTGCGCTTCGACAACGGATCCGACAGCACGTCGCGATGGGTTGGCGCGCAGTTCCAGAATGTCGGCCTGCAGCAAAATCTGTTCAAGCAGCTCCGGTATCCCGGTGCCTTTCTTCGCCGAGATTTCCGACATGAGCGTAGTGCCGCCAAACTCCTCCAACACCACTTCGTGCTGGAGCAAATCTTGCTTGACCTTGGCGACATTCGCCGTGGGCAAATCGACTTTGTTGATCGCGACGATCATCGGCACACCAGCGCTCTTGGCATGCGAGATCGCTTCGACCGTCTGCGGCATGACCTGGTCGTCGGCGGCAATGACCAACACCACAATGTCAGTGACTTGCGCACCGCGCGCGCGCATCGCCGTAAAGGCTTCGTGGCCCGGCGTGTCGAGGAACGTGATCGACTTGCCGTTGGCGACTTGCACATGATAGGCGCCAATGTGCTGTGTGATGCCGCCAGCCTCACCGGCAACGACGTTTGCTTTGCGAATAAAGTCGAGGAGCGACGTCTTGCCGTGGTCCACGTGCCCCATGATGGTCACGACGGGCGGTCGCGGACGCAGATCTTCGGGCGCGTCGACTTCTGCGATTTCCGACGTCAAGTCGGCCGCATAATCGGACTCCTTGACGGCCTGAAATCCGAACTCGCCGGCGATGAGTTCGATCTGGTCGAAGTCGAGACGCTGGTTGATGGTGACCATCAGACCAAGCGTCTTGAGCGCGAAACCAACAATTTGTGTTGCTGGCACCGCGAGAATCTGTGCCAGTTCAGAGACCGTGATGAACTCATTGACACGCACGGTCTTCCGCTCACGCTCGGCCGCTGCTACGCGCTGTTCTTCCGCCTCGGCACGCATTTCGGCGCCGAATCGACGCCCACTTCCGCGACGCGACGGTACGCCGCGCATCGCAGTCATGGTCTTCGAAATATTCGCCGTTACCGCTTCCTGATCCACCGCTCCGCGTTTGCCCTTCTTGCCGCGACGCGGTGACTGCCCTGACGAGGGCATGGTGTTGCTCGGCGGATTTCCGAGTATCTGATTCTGATTCTGACCGCCACCTTGATTGGACGCGGCCGGACGACGGTCGTCCCGACGCTGGCCCTGCCCGAGTCCACCACCCGGTGCGGCCGACGCAATGGGGCGCGCTGTGCCAAAATTTGGCGACGCTCCGCCTTGCCGCGGACGCGGTGCACCCGGCACGACGGGACGGGGCCTCGGGCGGTCTGGTGACAGCAGCACCGGCGCGCTCGATGGTGGTGGCGGTGGTGGTGGGAGTGGTGGCGCCACCGGAACGATGACCGCCGACGTCGGGGCGATCTCAATGACTGGAGGAACCACAGGCGTCGCGACGTCCGTACGAGACGCGGACTCGGGCGCCGTCGGAGATGGCGTCGATATCGCGACCGGCGGAGCAACGGGCGACGCAACCTCGGTCGTCTGTGGGGCTTCGCTGACGACATGGGGAGTGCTGTCCACGCTCGGCGGCGCGATCGCGGCGGTCTCCGTAACCGACCTGGACTCCGGCGGTTCGACGACATCATGCGCGTGATCCGCGTGCACGATCTCGCCGACTATCTCATCGGCCGCAGCTTCGCTTTCACTTTTGCGGCGACGGCGGACGACGGTCGCTGCAGCCTCAGGCTCCGGCGGAGGCGGCGCAACGTCTGGCGCCGCTGCTCCGGTGCGGCGACGTCGCGAGGCGGCCGGCGGCGG
>JAYSVL010000290.1:0-1893 GCA_043718595.1 Gemmatimonadaceae bacterium | reverse complement strand
TTTCATATCATATTTAGACATTTTAGAACATATTTAGACATTTCATATCATATTTAGACATTTCATATCATTTTAAGACAATGGGCGCGCAGAAGATGGTCATGACGATCATGGAGGTGGCCATCAACGGCGCGCCGGAATCGGCGTTTGCGATTCCGGAGAAGGTAAAGCCGTTGATTAAGCCGTAGCGCCGCTTCACGCGGAGGGTGCGGAGATTCCGAAGGGCAACAACGCTATCAGGGTGAAAATGCAAAAGCGATCCGCTAAGCGTTTAGCCGATCGCTTTTTACGGTTTGCCCTGATGGCGCAGTTGCCGTTTCAGCCATCTGAGTCGTCGTGGGGGTATCTGCGGTTGTTGACTTCCCCCCGTTCAGTCCGAGATTGTGATGCTGTGGCCCTGCCCAACTCATCCTCCGTGCACCGCGGCGTGACGCTGCTGGAACTCCTGGTCGTCCTGACCCTTATGGGGATCGCGGCGACCCTGGTCGTTCCGGCACTGGCACGACCCGTGCGCACGCCGGATACGGCGAGCGACTCGCTCGTCGCGTCGGCACGACGTGCCGCAATTCGGCGGGCGGAGCCCCTGCGCGTGCGCTTGGCACCCGATGGCGCGTGGGACGTAGCGACTCAGCGCAATGGCGCCGTTGTAGACTCGGGCCATGTGCGAGACTCGTTACCGGCGTTGGAGTTGCTGCTTGATGCGCTTGGTGGGTGTGTGCCCGTGGCCAGAACTGCGACCGCCGCGTCATACGATCCGCTCACCTGCGCATCCACGCAAACCACGGTCAGACCATGACCCTGCTCGAAGCCGTGATCGCTTTCGTGATTCTTTCCGTTGTCGGCGTCGTGTGCCTCGATCAATCTCGGGGGGCCGCTCAGCTCCAGGTGCGCAGTGCGGAGTGGACTCACGCGGTCGCCAAAGCCGAAAGTGCGTTGGCCGAAGCGGTGGCAGGCGCGCCACTTGATGAGGTTGAAGCGGCGTATCGTGCGTCGAATGCGCCCATTCGTGTGCAGCGTCGCGTGTGGCGCGCCGGTGTCGATCAGGTCGAGGTCACGGTGTCGTTGGCGAATGGGACGTCCTATGTGTTGGCCCGCTTGACGCCTTCGCCGCCCGGGAGGCGCTAGTGCGCACATCTCGACCGCGCGGATTCACACTGCTTGAGGTGCTGCTGGCCCTCATGCTGACCGCGATCGCCGTGGCCATTGCCGGTAGCGCCCTCCGAACCGCCACCTTCGCTCGTCAACGCATCGCGGCGCATCGGGAGTCGCTGGAACGCGAATCACGATTCCGATCGACGCTCACGGATATGCTCCGCCACGCCCCGCGCGCCGAGTCGGTGGAGGAACCCTTGTTGCGTGTCGTGCGCACGCCGAGTGGTGCATCGGCGTTGGTATTCCTGTCGCAGGGCGTACGGGCACCGTATGGCACCGGACCAACATGGCGCGTCACGTTGCACGTGGCCGATTCCGGACTGGTGCTCGATGCACGTCCCATCGGTGCGACTCGCGAGACCACCTCACTCCATGCGCTGGTACCCAGCATTCAGGCGCTGTCGATACAATTGCTGGAGCGCGGCGGCGGCCTCAGTGCGCCGCGATGGCGGGCGGACTGGCCACTCGCGCAATCCCGACCGGTGATGATCGCCCTGGACTTTGGTGACGCGGCCGCTCGGCCCGCGCTCGTGGTGGCGCTCGATCCGCTGGCGACGCTCGCGGTGCGTCCATGAACGCGCACGTCGATCGATGCGCGACGTCACGCCACGAACGGCGCGGTGTTGCGTTGGTGGTCGTCCTGTGGACGGTCGCGCTGTTAGCCACCGTGACGGCGGCAGCCAGCAGTGCCTCACGCACGAGCGCGGCCATTGCGATTAATCTCCGAGCGCAAGCGACTGC
>JAYSVL010000289.1:0-1898 GCA_043718595.1 Gemmatimonadaceae bacterium | reverse complement strand
ACCATGCGGGGTCGCCGTATCCGCTCAATCTCCGTCTTCCGATCACGTTATGTCTGCGCGTCTCCACGACCTTCATGCCGCCGGCCAGTCGCTCTGGCTCGACTATATCGATCGCACCATGCTGTCCAATGGCGACCTGGCGCGACGGATCCGCGAGGATGCGCTGACCGGCATGACGTCCAACCCGACCATCTTCGAGAAAGCGCTTGCCGAAGGCTCGGCGTACGACGGGCAACTGTCGGGCCTGGATGCCTCGCTGAGCGTCAAGGCAGCCTTTGAACAGTTGGCCTCGACCGACGTACGGCACGCGTGTGATGCCTTTCGTGGCGTGTACAACGAGACGAACGCGGTGGACGGCTACGTGTCGCTCGAAGTTTCACCAGAGTTGGCCAACGACACGGACGGCACCGTCGCCGAGGCGCATCGGCTGTGGGCGCTGGTCGATCGGCCGAATTTGATGATTAAAGTGCCCGGTACGCTGGCCGGCGCGCAGGCAGTGCAACGACTCATCAGCGATGGCCTCAACGTCAACGTGACGTTGCTGTTTGCCATCGATGCTCATGCACGCGTCATCGAGGCCTACATTGCCGGTCTCGAGTCACGCGCGGCGCGCGGGCTGCCCATTGATCGAATTGCCTCCGTCGCCAGTTTTTTTGTCAGCCGGGTAGATAGCGCGATCGACAAAGCACTCAACACCATGGCCGCCGCCGATACGTCGCGCGCCGATGCCCTGCTGGCGCTGCGTGGCAGAGCAGCCATCGCCAACGCAAGACTCGCCTATCAGCTTTTCTCGAACGCCTTTTCCGGTGACCGGTGGGCGACGCTGTCGGCGCGTGGCGCACACGTGCAGCGTCCGCTCTGGGCCAGCACCAGCACCAAAAACCCCGCCTATCGCGACGTGATTTACGTTGAAGAACTGATCGGCCCGAATACGGTCAACACGCTGCCACCGGCGACGCTCGAAGCGTTTCGCGATCATGGCGTTGTGCGCCAATCGGTGACGAGTGGCGTTGCCGACGGTGAACAGTCTATCGCCGCGCTCGAATCGGTCGGCGTCTCCCTCAATGCCGTTACCGACAGCTTGCTGGTCGAGGGACTCGCCTCGTTCGGTCAATCGTTCGTCACCCTGCTGAGTGGACTCGAACGCAAACGCGCCGCCCTTGGCTCGCATTCTTCCCCGTCACTCGGAGCGTCCGCAGTTGCCCAATAACGAAGACGGTGTGTCGATTTCGCGTACCGGCCCCGAGCGGGCTGCAGCATCGCTGGTCGTGCCGGACGACACGACGCCGGTATTCCAGCGCACGCACGTTCCGCGGACAAAAATTGTCGGTACGCTCGGGCCCTCGAGCAGTACCACGGAGAGTATTCGCGATCTCATTGAGGCCGGCCTCGACGTCGCCCGAATCAACTTCTCGCACGGCGCGCACGAACAACACGAACGCACAATCGCCATCGTCCGTGCAGTGTCTGCCGAACTGGGTCGCCCGGTGGCGATTCTCGGCGACTTACAGGGGCCCCGCATTCGCATCGGTTCGTTAGACGCGCCGCTCCAGCTGGAAAACGGGGCAACGATCATCCTTGCGCCGGAAGCGGTGGCCGAGGAGCACGAGGTCCCCATCACGTATGACGATCTTGCACATGATGTCGGGCCCGGCAATCGTATTCTCATTAATGACGGCTTGATCGAACTGCTGGTGACGGCGGTGAGCGGATTACGCGTGTCGACGGTGGTCGTTCACGGTGGTGTGCTGAGCAGTCATAAAGGCATGAACCTGCCGGGCATTGCGGTGTCCGCGCCGTCGCTCACGGAGAAAGATCGCGCTGACCTTGAGTTCGCGGTCGCGCATGACCTCGACGCACTGGCGCTCAGCTTTGTGCGTCGCGCCGAGGACATCGAT
>JAYSVL010000288.1:0-18199 GCA_043718595.1 Gemmatimonadaceae bacterium | reverse complement strand
GGTAATGAGATGCGCGTCGCTGACCACCGATGCGTATTGTGTTTTGCAACAGCAATGCCAGTACCACTCGACGGGTACACCCGATGGGTCGAGTCGTTGGAGCAGTCCGAAGAGCGCGGTCTCACACCCCCTGCCCGCGTTGACGAGAAAGCCGATGGCGGAGTCGGGGATACCGACGAGTGGCGGCTCGTCGTCCTCATACGGTTTGGAGATGACGCCCGCGTAGAACTGCAGGGTTTCACGACGCGGTGCCGATTCGTCGTCGGTGTCGGCGGCCGACATTAGTGCTGAGACGTACCCGAACGGCTGCGTGCGTGCGAACTGTTGGAGCGCACTCAGCTTGTCTGTGACGGCGGCCGGTGTTGCGTCTGCGGGGAGTCGGAGTTCGTAATTGAGATGCATGCCCATGGGTTCCATCCGGTTGATGACACACGGAGGATAGAGGACAAGGTCGGCGCGACCATCACCGAAACATTGCGGGTGCTATCGAACGAACGCATGGCGCGCAGAATGTTCCACTCCCTGACCGTTAGCACAACAACGCTGAACAGCCGCGAGAGGAAGCGAGCGGTTCCGGACTTCCGCCAACGAACGCGTCGCCGTACCGCGTCGCGCATGCGAATCCAATCAACCGAACGTCAACGCGGGGCGCATTCGATTCGGACGATTCATGGCGGGGTCCGATCACGCGTCAGCGGGACGTCATGCGCTCGCAGCGGGAGGCGAGCGGATTTACCCTGACACGTGCAGGTCATTTGCATGAGCGCGAGAAACTCGGTTGCCGCGCGAGTGTCCGGCCGGTAACATTTTTCTTCGCGGATCGTACAACAAGTACGGAACCGGCACTGAACATGCGGCTCGTGGCGAGCAAGAACGGAGGGGACCGTAACATGGCGCAGAGAAGCATCAAACTGAACGCACTCGCGGCGCTATCCGAAGGTGAGCGGGAGCAAATACTCGCAAAACTCATCCATGGTGCGCGATTGCCGCGGAACGGTCAGGCATCCGCGTTGGACGCGCGCATTCGGGACTACGAGATTCGGTTCGAGATGACGTCGGAGGAGTTACACCAAGAGTTGCGCGCCGGACGCCTGCGAGAGACGGCCGAGATTGCTCATTGGCTCTTCCTGCTAGGCGCGAGAGAGGACACGGGCGTGGTCACTGCATAGTGGCGGGCGGGAAACACGGTCCGAACCGGTTGAGCAGTTATCTCGCGATTCACGACACGATTATGCGGCAGTTCCTCGGGAGAGATTTCGTCACTTCCGAGGATTTGTCGTTTAGTGATCTGGGAAACAGTGTGTTTCTCATGGAAGGCACCATTCATTGTCTGGACGATCTCCGGATCGTGGTTTCTAAGCATCTGCGCATAGTTGGTGGAAACAGCGCCGACCCCGATGTGTGTACCGTCGCCTATTCGTACAGCGCGATCCTTGGCAATCGTGGGTCCATTTTCCGCTATGACTCACCGCACCCCGATCACAATAACTTCCACCACAAGCACCAGTACGCGGTGCTGGACGGGGATGTTCGCGGTACAGTGATGACAATCGTTCCACAGGACGCGTGGCCAACACTCGGCGAAGTCATGCAGGAATTGTCCGACTGGTACTACGGGCATCTGCAGCGACGTGGTCGGTAGGCGTTGTGGCCACGGCGGATAAAATTGGTCCGGAACAGAGCCTACCGCCGCTGGTGCTGCAATCGCTGGTTGGGCAAAGCCTACGCGATGCAGAATCGCGACACCAATCCTTCGATGGTTGTGGTGTGCAGCACCGCCGCATCCGGCACGAGAAGGTAGACCCACGGTTTTCCACCGTGTTCCGACGCGTGCGCGCTTGCGTGCGTGCACCACTCAGCCGCCGCTCGCGCCTTGGCCTGCACGTCCGTGTCATCAACCTGTTCCGTGTCCTTGATCTCGACGATCAAACGGTGCGTTGCCGTCTCGACGATGAAGTCCGGGATGTACTGCCGGTCAGACGACCAGAAAATGCGCACGTCCTCTTTGCCGGGACGGAACCAGCGAAGACTTCGCTCAGGCGCCTCCTCAAGCAGCACGGACAACCGGCGCTCTCCGTCAGATTCGAATTGCACCTCCGGAAAAAGGCACCGCTTGAATCCGCCAAAGCGCATCTGGCGGATGCGTGCTTTGTTGGCGACCGGCGCGCGATAGCTGGCAATCGGTTCATCGCGAAACCCGGTTCGTGTTCGTCCGGACAATGTATTCCATCCCTCCCTGATCACTGCTTCGTAGGCTACGGGCAGCTCATGGCGATGTCGACGTAGATGCGCCGCGATCTTTCGTGCGATATCGCGCGCGTGAAACGCCACGAGACTGTGTAGCTTGTCATCGTCTGATTGGTATCCGCGAATAGCGGAGACCGCTTCGCTAGCGCGCTTGTACAGCAGGTCGCTGTGCACGTCGTAGTCCATATCCGGCTCGTCGATCAGCGCGCGCACGATATAGTTTTCGATGCGCGACTCGGTGGCAGGCAAGTTGGCCTTAATGCGAAACTGCTCGTGCGACTGGAGCTCGCGCACCACGATATCGTGTTCTGGCAAGACATACTCGAAACCGCCAGACGGCAGCGATACGTCGTCGTACGTCACGCGCGTTTCGTCTGTTGCCCGCATCAAAACGCGCGGTACATCGATCATGGTGCCGACCACGGCCGAGGTCACCGCGCTGACAACGGCCGCGACGTCTACTGACTCCGGTGCTGTACCCAAGTTCAGTTGGCCGCCAGCAAGCTTTATGCGTACGCGCTCCGCCAGCGCGTTTTGCTGCGCCTCGCCTTGCAACTGCGCACTGCTGGATAGGTGGTGAAAGTGCTCCAACTCGCCGTACACCACCTGCGCGACACACGACTCCTCCGGAGACGCGAACAGTGGCGCTGGCACAACCACTGGTTCGATGAGCGATGATGCGTCGGCCGATGGTGCGGCGGGCACTGAATCGGTTGCATAACCAACCCCAACTGCACCAGCGCCGAGACTTGCTTGCAGCGTAGGCAACACAGTGAAGGCGACAAGCGGCCGACCGGCGTCATCCTGATCGAGATACACCCGCTCCATCCGAAACGGTGAATCACCACGCTCGGCTTCGTCCACAATCTCCTGAAAGCGGTCGTGGGCGACGATGGTGAGCCGGTCCACCGCCGCGACACCAGTCTGTCGTCCGTACGGCAACCGCAGGCCGCGACCAATAGACTGTTCCACCAGCGTGCGCGAGTTCGCGGCGCGCAACGGCACCACGGTGTACAGGTTGGTGACGTCCCACCCTTCCTTGAGCATCTCTACATGGATGACAATCTCCGTCGGCTCGGCCGCGTCCTCCACACGCAGCAACCGCTGGATCACTTCATCCTTCTCGCTACCAGTGCGGTTGGAGTGCACTGTAATCACGCGGCCGTAGTACAAGCCACTGTGAAAGTCCGATGCCGAAATGAGCGCCTGCAACTGCTCGGCGTGCGTCGTATCGCGGGCAATCACCAGCACGAATGGCTTGACGCGCGCCACGCCTTCACGATCGGCGTAGGCAATGAGCTCCGCCTTCACTTGCTCGTGCAACACCAGCGCGTCCTCCAACTTGATGCGATCAAGTTGCTCGGCGGTGGTGGTGTCGAGCTGCAGATTGCTACGCCCGGCAACGGCTGGCTTCTTCACAAAGCCATCGTGAATGGCGTTGGCCAACCCGTAGCGATAGGCCACATTGGTGAACGGTTCCACCTTGGTGCCGCGCTGCACCTGAGGCGTTGCCGTGAGTTCAATACCGAGCAGTGGGTTCAGGTCGTTGAGGGCACTGGCGGCAGCAGCGGCACGATAACGGTGCGACTCGTCCATGAGCACCACCAGGTCTGGCAGTTGCGACAGGTATTGGAAGTAACTGCTGCCAATAGCTTCGTGCATGCGGCGCATGCGCGCGCCGTCGCTGGTGTCGAACTTGGAAATGTTGAACAGGTTGATATGAATGCCGTCCTGAAACAGATCGCCACCAGCACCACGCACACCGCGACCCGTGTCCCAGTCATCACCAGTGATCAGTTGCGGCGCGGTAGCTGCATAGTCGGGCAATCCGGCGAACACGTACTTTGGCGTATTCGGCGTGAAGTCTCGGCGCAGTTTGTCGTAGATGGTGAGGTTGGGCGCAACGACAAAGAAGTGCTGCACGCCATGCACGCGATTGAGATAGGCGATCTGCGCGCCCATGAGGCGCGTTTTGCCCACGCCGGTGGCCAGCGCGAAGGTGCAACTGGGGAACGCGCGGTCAAAGCTGCTGAGCAATGGTGCCACGGCGTGGCACGCGGAGCGTTGTGCATCGCGGTCGCCAGCTTTGATACGTGCAAACGCACAACGGTCGGCATCAGCGGCGGGGAATTCAAGCGCGGCGGCGATGTGGCCGAGTGTGGTGAGCGCTTCGCGTTGGGGCGTGCGCAGTGACAGGCGCTGCGCAATGTCGCGGACGGCGCGCTCGTTCATGCATCACCACCGGAGAGCAGGTCGGTTTGCGCGCTGTTGGCGCGTGCGTTGCGCGTACGACGAGCCGGTGCTGGGGTTGCGGCAGGCGCGTGGTCCGTGTTTGCCGCGGCATCTGCATCCGGCAGGGACGCGATGCGGAGCGAGTAGTCGTCTTTGCCAAACTCGCAGCGACCAAGCACCGCGTTGGGGATTTTCTTGAGTGTGAGATTGGGCCAGCTCTCGGCGCTCCCCATCCACGCGCTGCAGAGTACCAGCAGCGAACGATCCGGCCCCACGTCGTGGCTCAGCCATTCCAGCTGACGCGCATCGAGCGTTTGCGTGGTGACGTAGATCCAGTCGCGTTCGGTGGAATGTCCATGCTGCCAGAACACATCGGCATTGGGCGCGTAGTGAAAGCCTTCCAGCTTGCAGAGGGCTTCGGCAAGCATGGCTGGATTGTACTCGCGACTCACCACCCAGTTGCCCCAGTGGTCGCGTTCGAGCAGCGAGGGCGCGAGGCGGTAGAAGCGGAATCCGCCGCCACCGGTCCAGTTGGTTTGCGCTGTGACGCCGCCTGCATCAGTGCCGTCGATGACTTTCTTCAAGCGTGGGACGCAATGCGTGACGGCGTGGTCACCGAGTTCGATGCCGATGAAGCGACGACCCATTTTGTGTGCGACGGCGGCGGTGGTGCCGGAGCCGAGGAAGGAGTCGAGGACGATGTCGCCGGGGTTGGTAGCGATGCGTACGACGCGTTGCAGCAGCGACTCGGGTTTCGGAGTGGCGAATGCTTCAATTCCAGGAAACAGTGCGAGAATCTCTTTCTTCGCAGCCTCGTTATCACCACACTCAGTCGCAGTCCACCACGTCATCGGCGCCAAGCCTTCCTCTTCACCGGCGTACATCTTGATGCGAGGTCGAGAATCGCCACCTCTTGGCCAGTACACTCGATCTGCCGCGACGTACTCGAGAAACACTGGCTCCGTCGCGCCCCAGCACCGGCCAGCTGGAGGGAGAATTGCTCGACCAGTGGGTGTCTCAATTTTGTACATCTGATTCGGCCTATATCCCTGGGCCGAGAATGGTATCGACCTCCACGGTCCTCGAGCATCGTTGTCGGGGTTGGAAAAGCCGTGGTCATTCGACGGTAATCGATTTCGAACTGAACGCCATTGTTGCGCGCCCGCAGGGGAGTAGACGAGAATGTGATCATGAGCCGACCCAATCGCCGCGCGATTTTCGCGAGACGCTCGCTTCTGCCAGACGCAATTCGCGATGAAGTGCGCTCGACCAAATACTTCGTCGCAAAGCACCTTCAGGTAGTGCGCCTCATTGTCGTCAATAGTAATCCAGATGCTTCCGTCCTCCGACAACAATGTCCGCAGTATCTCCAACCGGTCGCGCATCAACGACAACCACAACGAATGCTCCACGCCATCGTCATAGTGTTCGAACGCGCTGCCCGTGTTGTACGGTGGGTCGATAAACACGCACTTCACCTTGCCCGCATACTCCTGCTCCAGCGCTTTGAGCGCGAGCAGGTTGTCTCCTTGAATGAGCAGATTGTCGAAGCGATCATTCGCCGTAACGCGCGTCGTCGCGTGATACGACAACGCCGGGTCTTCCACGAGAATGCGCGGTTCAAGGCGAGGGCGTTCATCTTTGCCCACCCATGTGAGTTCCAGCTTCTGCGAGCGCGTCATCCGCGATTGATCCGGGCGGGGGTGTCAGTCAAGCAAGAACAAGGAGGTCACTTCGTCGAGCGGTCAAGTACTTCTGGTATAGTCCATTGCCAATCTCGTTGGACGTTCGTCCTGCGCCGTTGCATCTGGTCTGGAAGCGTTTCGGTCGCCGTTCGGTCAGGTCGTTTATGCGAAAAACCGCTGGGGGGATGACGTGCTGCGGACTTCGGTCGACTTGAGTAACTTTAATATAGCCAACGGATTAGGGTGTTAGTTCCCTGGATGACCGTGTTGATGTAGCCCCAAGTTGGTAGATGAATTTCGTGCCAATCGGCATTCGACATTCGTCGGTTAATGGAGCTTCGCTGATGATGCTGACGTTCGAATGACGCCATGCAGGCAGTTTGCGGTGGTATCGTCAGGCGGGGAACGTTCGCGACTGGTTGCCGTATAGCGGTATGGGCGTCAACTTACAACTTGAACATTGGCTGGAGGCTACGGTGGGGAAAGACACGTTTCAACTGTTCCACACGCTGCCGACCGTGACGGAGGGAATGGCACGAGTGCTGGACATCACCGGCCGTGGCGTAGATGATGGTTACGTCGTGAGCAGCACGAGCCAAGAAGCAGACGCACGTGCGATCGGCAGCGACTGGTCAGCTGTGATGGGTGACCTGATGAAATCGGCAGGGGCGGTTGGGAAGTCGTCGAAAGGCTGATCGTGCCGGCAAGCGGCGCGACAAGAAAAGCCGAGTGACGGCCATCGTACCCAAGCCAGCCGCAGTTGCAACCAAGGCCGACGAATCCGCAAAAGTCACGCGCACGACGAGCGAGTTTCGGAGCATTCAGTACAGCGGCCCGGTTGCGCATCCTGCGATCGCGCAAGGGTGGGAGAGCGTTGTTCCGGGCTCAGCGGATCGGTTGCTTTCCATGACGGAAAAACAGAGCGCCCATCGACGGAGGATCGAGACCGTCGTTGTGGTCGGTCGAACGATAAGCTCGAACTTGGGGTCGGCTGGCGGTGTCGCCGTGGCTCTTTACGCGCTCTACTTGGGTGCGGGACTCGTGCGCGAGGGCAAGGACTTATACGGACTGGCCGCAATGCTTACTCCTATCGCAGCCCTCATCTGGGCCTTCCGTCGGAACAGCAAAGCGCCAGAGAAGTGAACCAATTGGTTGCCGAGCGTCGACAGCGAAGACGCATTTCCTGAACGCCCACGGGCTAAGGGAATTTATCCCCCCGGTGTCTGGCTTTGGCCACACGCCGGGGTTCTTCATTCTCGGGTGCCGTGAACGTTCCGCCGTTTGAGTCGAACGCGGCTATATCAACCGCCAGTGCACCACAAACAGTTCGCTCCACGTCGTCTGCACTGTCAACTGTCGTTCCACGGCCGCAATTAACTCGTCGCGCCGTTCAGCGATCCTATCCTGCGCATCGAAAAGCGACCTGCGCGCAGCTGTGCGGCGTTGCTCCAATGCTTTGAGCACCCGCTGCGATTCCAGCTTGGCGGCCAGCGTATCAGCCGCGCGCGCAACGCGGCGAGCCTCAGTGATCTGCCGGTCGAGCTCTTTGAGCTCACGCTCCAGCGACGAGCGCAAGTCGTCGGCCCAGCCTTCCAACTTGGCAACTTCTTCGTCATACCAGCCGCTGTTGCGTTGCTCCACGTCGGCCAGCACACGTTGCACAGCCGCCTCGCGCGCCACTGCAAGATTGGGTGCCGCAGCTGCCTCAACAATGTTCGCGGACAGAGCGACATCAAGGGACAGCAATCGTCGTGCTTGCTCACCATCCAGCTCGCGACCGTCGGCTGACACCGCGGCGACGACGACGTGCACCTCGCGTTGCAACGATTGCACGGCAAGCTGCCCGCACACCAACCAGCCCGTGGAACCCGCATAGTCAGCCAGCGCCACCACCGGAGGCTGTCGAGCGCTTAACTGCAGCGTGAGCGTCGCGGGCGGCAACGCACGCGTGAGCGAGCGATCGATGATGGCGGTAGCGAGTGGGTGATCTGGACGAAAGAACGCATCGCCGAGTTGTTCGGCGTTGGGCCAGTGGAGATGATATCCACCCCGTGGCGCGAGGTCGCCGTGATACTGGAATCGCGGTGCACTGCTTGAGAACGATGCGCTGTCGACGAGCTCGTGACGCGCGAGTTCCCAGAGTGTGCGCTGGTGAGCAGCCAGCGCCTGCTGCGCTTGCTCACGATGCACCTGCAATCGCGACCGCACGTCGTCGTCAAAGTGTTCAAGCACCGCTCGGCGCGTGGATTCCATGCGGTCGGCGATCTCGGCTTCGAGTTCCGTCTGCAGTGCGTCAAACGCAGCGTGAATCTCCGCCGTGGTGCGACACGACTGGTAGACAAGCGCAATACGTCGCTCAATATCAACGCCACTTTCCAGCGCGCCGAGTACGCCGTCTGACGCACCAAAGACACCATCGAACAGACGGAACTTGGCCGACAGCAATTCGAACACGCGCTTGTCCGCAGCGTTCGCGATGTTGACCAGATTGAGCACCACCACATCGTGCTGCTG
This sequence comes from Gemmatimonadaceae bacterium, assembly GCA_043718595.1. Lineage (GTDB taxonomy): Bacteria > Gemmatimonadota > Gemmatimonadetes > Gemmatimonadales > Gemmatimonadaceae > Gemmatimonas. The sequence goes on along the minus strand of JAYSVL010000288.1, from coordinate 9,521 downwards.
GCCGTAGCGATGACAACGGCCAATGCGTTGTTCGATGCGCTGCGGGTTCCACGGCAAGTCGTAGTTCACCACGAGCGAGCAGAACTGCAGGTTCACGCCCTCAGCCGCAGCTTCGGTTGCGACAAGTACCGTGGCATCGTTCCTGAATGCATCAATAATCGCCGCGCGTGTGTCGGCGGATCGGGAGCCAGAAATGGTGGACGTGCCCGCATGTTGCGCGCGCCATGCGTCATAGCGTGCGCGTGAGACCGCGTCGGTGTTCTGTCCGTTTAGGTACGTGACCTGCCCGGCGTAGCCATTGGATTCAAGCAAGCGCACGAGATACTCCTGCGTGCGTCGGGATTCTGTGAACACCACGGCTTTGCGTGCGGCGCCGAGTGCCGTGGCCCGGTCGAGTGCCGTGCGCAGTGCGGCGAGCAATGCCGTTCCCTTGGCGTTGACATCAATGGACTCGGCGAGCGCAATGTACCGACGAAGTTCGGCGAGTTCTGAGACGGGGTCAGGCGGGGTTGTGTCCACCGGAAGCGGCGCGTCCTCGACCAACTCGTCCGCGAGTTCGTCGAGCCCGTCAAAGTCGGCCATGAGCGCATGCATTGTCGGGTCAGTGTCGTTGCTCACCGGTTGCGGCACGCTGATTCGCGCAGCGAGCGCACGTAGCGTCGCCGAGATGGCAAACGTCGACGAGGCGAGAAGTCGTCGCAACACGAGCGTGAGTAACGCGCGCTGGCCAGCGGGAATGGCGACGAGATTCGTTCGCTGCAAGTATGCGCCAACGAGATCGTAGAGCTTCTGTTCGGCCGCTGTGGGAGTGAAGTCCTGCGTGAGGGGGATGCGATTCGTAAAGCGCACGTACTCAAGGACCTGAGCGCGCAGCGTGCGCGTGAGCAGCCCATTCAAGCGCTCGCGCAGCAATTCGGCGGTTGGGCGATCGAGCGCGGCACCAGAGCCAAAGCGAGTGCGGAACGACGCTTCGTCGCCAAAGCGATGCGGATCGACGAACGACGCCAGGCCGTAGAGCTCCATCAATGAGTTTTGCAGCGGCGTCGCTGTGAGCAGCAGTTTGGGTGCATGCGCGGTGGCGTCGCGCAGCGCAACGGCGATGCGGCTGCTGGTGCGATAGACGTTGCGCAGGCGATGCGCCTCGTCGAAGACCACCAAGTCCCACGGAACGTTGGCGATCGCGTCGGCGCGTGCGGCCGCGAACTGATACGAGGTGATCAAGATCGCATCGGTGGCGGTGAAACTCTGTCCGCGCTGGTCGAGAATGACGGACGGCAAGGCAAACTTCTGCCCTAACTCTTCCAGCCACTGTTTGCGTAACGTGGCAGGTACGATCAACAGAATTCGACGGCGTCGCTCGGCCCACCGTTGTGCGATGACGAGGCCGGCTTCAATAGTCTTGCCGAGCCCGACTTCATCGGCGAGGATGACGCCGCGGGCGAGGGGCGAGCGAATAGCGAACAGGGCCGCGTCGACTTGATGCGGGTTGAGATCAACGCGCGCGTTGGCGAAGGAACGCGCGAGGTCGGCAGCGGTGCCTGTGGTTTCCGAGGCCGTGAGCGTGGCGGCCCACCACGCGGCGTGGAAGTCGGTAAAGCGGTGTGTCGGCGGCGGCGTCATTAGGCCAAAGCTACCGCGCCAGCGCAAGCACTGGGCAAGCCGGTCAATCAAAAGCCAGGCGGCTCCGACCGGTGAGCACGTATTCAGTGGCGCCGAACACGGACCGTGGCAATGACATGACGTAGCCATGCCGCAAGAGAAAGGAGAGCGTCTCCGACACTCTGGATTGCCGCACGTTCCACAACTGCACCAGTGACTTTTGTGTGTGCGCGCGTAGCTGATCGTCCTGGCCCCATTGCACCAATCGCTTGACGTGTGCCGCTTCGCGTTCGTCGTCCATTTGTCGCAAGTAGCGATGCTGTAACACGGGGTGCAATTCCGCGAAGGTGAGTGGCTGGCTTGGCGACATCGCGTCGGCACTGTGGGCGAACGCCAGTCCGATGTTGGGGGTGACGCCGTCGTCCAGCGCCTGCAGTATGCCGCGCACATCTCCGCGAAACAGTTCGTACAAGCGCGCATGCACGTGCGGCTCCACCGGCGCGACGACCGGCCGCGCGGGATCGAGACGCATGAAGTCGTAGCGCGCCGACAACAGCTTGTCCACGTCGCTCAACGGCAGCGGCTCGAGGGCCATCACGCTAAAGACCGTTCGCACTTGCGGCGACGACATCACCGTGGCGTGCACGGCCTCCCGCGTACCCACAATGACCACATGCAGTCCGTTGTGCATCAGCAAAGGATCGCGCAAGTCGCGCAACAGCACGCCTGCATGTTGCATGGCGCTGTCGCTCAGATTCTCGAGATTGTTGATGTGCACGAGGACACCATGCGCGTCGCTGCTCTGCACCAAGGTCATCAGGTCTCGCATGACGCGAGGCCCATCCAGCAACATGTCGCGCGGAGCGGTAGCGACCACACTCTGACTGACATTGGCGCCGACGCCCAGGGCAGAGACACCGCCACCACGCAGCAGTTCGCGTGACGCGCGCACCAGTACTTGCGCCGACTGCATCGCCGGGTGCTGAAACGTGTGCGGTCGCGTCGACAGCAGCACATCGTACACGGCACCAAGCACTCGGCCAAAGAGCGCTTCGCTGGTATCGTTGGCGTAGATCGGCACTACGCTGTCGCTCGTGAGGTAGTCGTGGGCCAGCGCGCGGGCCTTGAACTGCTTCACCAAAGTGGTCTTGCCGACCCCGGGCCTCCCCCCAACGGCGCGCCGTGACGAACCAGCCCCTGCGCCAAAGAGGCCGTTGAGCAGCAGCGTCAGCTCTTGGTCGCGCCCGACGAACAGGTCCAACGGATGGGTCTCGTCACCTTCGCCGAGCGAATCCTGCCAGTATGGCGATCCCTGCAAGTTGTAGAGATTCCACGTGTTGGGTAGCGGTTTCGGCATGGGCGTGCACGTAAGTCCTTACAGGGTAGGGTTTATCGGGGAATTGACAGAAGTTAGCGATAGAGCAATGTTATCGCAGAATATTTAGATATGTCATAAGTATCGCCACTCTGATACAGATTTAGACAACATCTGTCTCGGAGACCGGCATTCGTGTCAGGCGCCGCCTCCCATCCCTAAATGTTCGAATAGGGGTGCTCGAAAATCGACTGCCATCCCGCTGATGCTGCGCACCCAACAGCATCACCCACTCCGCGCGACGCTGTGGTTCACGGCCACCTCGGCCAGTAGTCGCCTCGTGTCGCGCGTCTCCCAGTAAGTCGTCTCGTCGAGCACCTTCACACCCAGCCCAAGCGCGATGGCGTAGTCAAGCACGTTGACGAGCGACGTGTGGCAGGCAATCAGGTGCGCATCACTCACCATCGACGCGTGTTGCGTCTTGCAGAAGGATTGCCAGTACCAATCGGCCTGCACACCGGCCGCACCATATCGGCGCATCAGTCCAAACGTGGCGGGCTCACACCCTCGGCCCGGATCGACGAGAAATCCGTGCGCCGACTTCACGTCGCACAACAGACGCGGTGTTGCGTCATCAACCGGCTCGGCGGCGATCGACGCCAGGAACTCCAACGCCATTCGCTGCGACCGAAGCTCGTCATGTACCACCGGCAGTAGTGATATCAGCGGAGACACGTTGGCAAACGGTTGCGTACCGGCGAATTCACGGAGTGAATGCAACGTTGTCTGAATCGCGCGCACTGCCGTGTCCGCAGGAAGCTGAAACTCGTAGTTCAAATACAAACCCATCATGTCTCCCGGTGAGAGTGACCAACAGCCTATCGACTCACCCTCATCGTAGCGTCACCCAATCATTGCCAGCGCTACCATTTCGCCGTACCATAGCGGCAACCTCTCTTCCACACCGACCCCGTGGCCAATTCCCGCATTCGTTCACTCGATCTGTTGCGCGGCATCGCGTGCGTGCTGATGGCGATCGATCATGTCCGCGTCTATTCCGGACTGCCAGCGGGCGGACCGTCTGCGGCGATTTTTCTCACACGCTGGATCACGCACTTCGTCGCGCCAACATTTTGCCTGTTCGCCGGTACCGGTGCGTACCTGCTCGGCCAGAAACTCAGCGACTCGCGTGCACTGGCAAAGTTTCTCGCCACACGGGGGCTGTTGCTTGTGGTCCTTGAGCTCACCGTCATTCGATTCCTTTGGTCGTTCAATCCGAACCTCACCGAGTTCTCGCTGGCGGGCGTCATCTGGATGCTGGGCTGGTGCATGGTGCTGCTGGCCGTGTGTGTGCACTTCCCCGCGCGCGTGATTGGCTGGACTGGCGTGGCGATCGTGCTGCTGCAGCAACTGTTGCTCCCGGTGCCACAACTGTTGCCGGAGAGTGCGCGCGCTGTGTGGGCCTTCATCTACACGACAGACGGCGACGCGCTGTTTGGGATGAATGTGCTGTATGTGCTGGTACCATGGATTGGTGTGATGATGGCGGGCTACGGTTTTGGCGTGATCATGTCGCAGGAGGACCCACCGCGCACACGCACCGTGCGACGTATCGGCATCAACGCGACGTTGGCATTTCTCGTCGTCGCGATCATCATCGCCGTCGTTCGTGGCCAGGGAAACAGCGACGGCACCGACACGCCCGTGTGGATGCGCGTTCTCAATCAGCAGAAGTATCCCGCCTCGCAATTGTTTTTGCTCATGACGCTGGGTCCGATTATCACTCTCATTCCGTTCGCGGAACGCGTGCGCGGCTGGTGGGCGGACGCACTCGTCGCGCTTGGTCGCGTGCCGATGTTCTACTACCTCGCGCACATTCTCGTGATTCATGTGGCCGCGCTGATCGTCAATACGATTCGCACAAATGCGGCGCACGGCGAATGGTACGCGCATGCACCATACACAGGCGTGCCCGAAGATCAGCGATGGAGTCTTGCGCTGCTGTACCTCGTCGTGGTGATTGTCGTGGGGTTGGTGTTGTACCCTGCGTGTCGCTGGTACGCTGGCGTCAAAGCGCGACGTCCAGATGGCTGGCTGCAGTATCTGTAGGCGTGTATCGTGAGCGGCCATTACGCCACAGCGCGGCGTACTTGCGATGCAGCTCGCGATAGGTTCCCACCGATGCGTGGCCTGCTGCGTCGCGCGCGCGCACGACTGGCTGTCGGTGGAACTCGCAACAATGGATCCGGCGAAGTGTTGTAAGTAGCGTGCCCGGATCGGAGCGGTTTGACATTCTGAGGGTGTCTAGGGATGACCACGACTATGCGGCGAGGTTTCAGCGTGTCGGTGGTGCTGAGTGTGATAGTCGTGCTGAGCGCGAGCGCGCAGTCCACGGTGCCCGGAAGCTCGGCGCTTGACCCGTCGCGTATTCGCTTCGGTGCCCTTGAGTACGTGCTCTCCCAAACGAAAGCCGGCGAGGAGGAATTTCTTGGCACGGTGCGCGATGAAATTCTGCCGGTGCGTGGCGACGAGCCGGTGATTCGTCGTGTGCAAACGGTAACGCGTGGTCGCACGGTGACGATCGATAGCACGGTGACTGATGCGACAACGCTGGCACCGCGGTGGCATCGGTCGGTGGAGCCGGATCGTGGGGTGTTACTTGAGTGGGGCGAGGGGCGTGTGCGCGGCGTGGTGACGGGTACGGCGAAAGGGGCGCGCGCGCCCAAGAGTATAGATGCGGCGTATGTCGAAGCATTTGATGCCACGAACTGGGATCTCGCGGTGCGCGCGCTGCCGCTGGAAGACGGCGACGGCGCGGTAATCGAGGTGTATGACGCCGAGCGGAATCGTCATAGCTATGGGATTCAAGTGGTGAGTCGAGACATGCGGGGCAATTCGTACATCATCCATGTGTCGGTCCAGCTTGGTCGCAACAGCGAGGCGCACGTGTGGTTTGATGACACTACGCGCACGTTACTGCGTATTGAAACGCAAATCAGTGAAGACACCGTGTTGCGGCAGGTGCTACGTCCGTAGGCTATGCGGCCTGCGTTGCGGTGATGGGCCGAGCGATGATATGATGAAGGGGTCTTCCGAGAGAGGTGTTAACATGTCCGACATGGGAACCTTTCGTATTCAGGTTGAGATCGAGAATCTCGCGAAGCCAGGTGCGCGACGGGCGCTTGGTGGTCTGCTCGTAGACACGGGCTCAGAGTTGTCATGGATTCCGGCGCCAGAGCTGGAGGCACTCGGCATTGCGCGGGCGCGACTGGCGCGCTTTCGACAGGCGAGTGGACAGATCATCGAGCGTTGGGTCGGAATGGCCGTGGTGCACGTCGGCAAGCTGAAGACGGCTGACGACGTCGTGTTTGGCGAGCCCAATGATCTCGTGCTTCTCGGCTCGCGGACAATGGAGGGACTCAACGTGTTGATCGACCCGGTGTCGAAACAGCTGATCGACGCGGGTCCAGCACCGGCGGCGGCGGCGTAGGTCGTTGATGGTGAGCAACGCTTTCCCGAGAGGGCCAGTGACCTTTGCATCTGCGCGGCGTACACTGTGTCTGCTGTTCATCTTGTCGTGGGTCACGCGTCCAGCATCCGGGCAGTCCGCGGTGCCTCGTCGTCGCGTGCCGACGCGCGGCGTACGCATTGAGACATTGCCATGGACGGATGCTGTCCGGCTGCTCGATACGTCCACCGTGGTGATGATTCCACTTGGTGCGCAGTCGAAAGAACACGGGCCGCACTTGCCGCTCAACAATGATTGGTTGCTCGCTGAATACTTCGCGCGACACGTTGCGGCGGCGAGCACGGTCGTCGTGTATCCGACGGTCAACTACAGCTTCTATCCGGCGTTTACCGAGTATGCCGGGTCGACGTCGCTGCGGCTGGAGACAGCGCGCGATATGATCGTGGATATTGTAAGGTCGATTGCGCGACACGGACCGCGCCGGTTCTATGTGCTCAACACCGGCGTGTCGACGCTGCGGTCATTAGCGCCAGCGCGCGACTCACTTGCGGCGAGCGGTATTGTGATGGTGTACACCGACATCCTGAATATTGGCAAGGAGGCCGAGGCTCGTGTGCGACAGCAGGAAGGCGGCACACACGCCGACGAGCTCGAAACATCGATGATGCTGTTCATGCATCCTGCGGTCGTGCAGATGCGGAAAGCGGTGAACGACTATCACCCTGGCACAGGCGGGCTCACGCAGGACTCGGCGACGGCAGTGCGTGAGGGCAAGACGTGGTCGCGGAGCGGCACCTTTGGTAATGCGACATTAGCCACGCGCGCCAAAGGAAAGATCGTGGTAAACGCGCAGGTCGCGGGGATGGTATCGGAGATTGAGCGATTGCGACGCATGCCCATTCCGGTAGCGGCGCGATGACGCGTGTTCGGCGCGCGACGGTTGCGGAGCTCGCGCGCGGCAGGCGCCTCAGCCCGGCCCTTTCACTCGCGTGGGCGGCCCTGGCGCTGCTGTCAAAACGTCCTGCTCCACGTGACGCCGAACGACGGCAAGATAGAAAACCACGTCTCCGGATTGCGCTGCAACACGGGCGCACCGCTGGCGTCCCGGACACGAAGCACATCGTAACCGAGCACATTTTCATGATTGGTGAGATTGATCGCCTCGACAAAAAAACGGAACTCACCCTTTGCGGTTTGTTTGCGTCGCGTCACGCGTACATCCACTCGCTGGTACGACGGGAGACGACCGGCATAAAGTGAATCGGGTCCGATGGAAAGATCCATGGTGCCGTTGCGCAAGCGCACTGGCGTACCAACTTCTTCGGTGATCGGCCAGCCAGAATGCAGCGTGAGCGCACTCGTGATCGACCACTTCTCGAAGGGTCGATATGTCACGTCAACGTTGAGCGCGTGTCGCTGATCTTGCGGCGCGGCGTGCGTTGGTGCGAACAGCAGCTTCGTGCGGTCATTGATGTTGTCGATGCGACTGACGCGCTCGTCAACCTTGGCAAATGCGTATCCAGCGCGCAGGTCCACGCGTCGGCCCAGGCGTCGTTCCTGTTGCAGCTCCAGGCCTTGGGATGTTGTTGCGCTCGGATAGACTAGGATGCGATCTTCGGCCGACTCTGGAAAGACATTCAACCCCGCTTTCCAGTTGCGGAGAATCGGGCGTAAGCGTGAGCCGCGCTTCTGATATGCTTCGGCGCGCCACGATCCACCCGTCGCATCCTGATGCTCGAGGCCAATGGTCCACTGGCTCGATAGCTCTGAGCGAAAATATTGGTTCAGGCGGTCGAACGCGTTTTCATCGGCGATGCCTTGTCGTTGCCGGTACTGTCCCCAGCCTGCACGAATCGACGTACGCTCGGCAAGCTGGTACATCGCGTGTATGCGGGGGCTCCAGTCGCGATCGTGTGTGTATGTCGCGCCATCGTAGCGCAGTCCCACCTCGAGCGTGAGCGGCTGTGCGACGCGGACACGATTGCTCACGTACGCGCCGAGTGTGGTGCCAGTCGTGGTGCGCGCGACGCGTGTCACGCGCGGGTAGTAGCCGGTGGTGTCTGGTGTTGGACTGTCGGGGTTTTGCGTCACGCGATTCTCGCGGTCAAGCTGTGCATGCATTCGTCGCGCATCGTAACCCCACTCAAACACCGCACGCTCGGATCGCTGGTACGTGAAGTCTTGCCTGAGTCCACTCACCGTGAAGTCACGACTGCTGCGCACTCCGTAGTACTCCAGTGGGATGACGGCATGATGCTCGTCCCCTTCACGCGACGCCGTCACCGTGCCAACCGATGCCAACGAGCGGGCGCTCAGGTGTTTACCAATGAGCGAACGCATGGTGAGCCATACATACGCGTTGCCATAGCTGTTGTTCGCCGCCTCCACGGTGGGGATGGAGTCACGGAATCCAGTCGTCCCCTTGATGGTGAAACGATATACATCATTGGCCTGCAGCAGGTGAAGCGCGAGATCGTGGTTTGGTCGCAGTCGGTAGCGAAGCGTACCAAACACGTCGTTGTACGACGGCGCCTTCGTCTCTTTCTTGTTAAGCAAACGGAACAGCGCATCGACAAACCCGCGTCGGCCGGAGACGAGCCATGATCCGGCGCCGCCTGCAAAGGTGCCTTCGGCCAATGCGTTGGCGCTGGTGAGACTGGCACCGATGCTCGCGCGCGTGCCGCTTGCTGCGGGCGTGCGCGACGTGATGTTCATGACACCACTGCGCTTGTCGCCGTACTGCGCCGGAAACCCGCCGGTGAGCAATGCGACACCGTCAATCGTCTCCACGTTGATGATGCTCAACGCGCCTTCATCAAAGTCCTTGAGGTGAAAAGGCTCATAGAGTTCGAGTCCGTCCAGCAAGATGAGTGTTTCATCCTGGCGGCCACCGCGAATGGAAAAGTGTGCACCGTAGTCGCCAGAGGTGAGCTCCGGCAATCGGTTCACCGCGCGAAAGAGATCTTCGCCAAACGGTGCGGTTTCAATCGCCGCGCGTGAGAGTGTTTGCCGAACCGTTGGGCTGGTGCCGAGTAGCGTATACGATCCGGGGGCAACAGTGACTTCGGCGAGACGGAACGCGACCGGTGTGAGCATGAGGGTGAGCAGTGTGTCTGACACGACCACGGTATGGTTGCG
>JAYSVL010000287.1:0-5432 GCA_043718595.1 Gemmatimonadaceae bacterium | reverse complement strand
CACGGAAGTAGTCGAGCGTATCGTGCATCCATCCCATGTTCCACTTGAACGTGAAGCCGAGGCCGCCGTCGCTGATCGGATGGGTCACGCGCGGCCATGTCGTGCTCTCCTCGGCCACCATGATCACGCCTGGATGGAGCGTGGCCACGCTGTGGTTTAGCTGTTTGAAGAATGAGACGGCGTCGAGATTTTCGCGACCGCCGTGTCGATTCCGTAACCACTGACCCGCTTCTCGTCCGTAATCGAGATATAGCATCGATGCGACGGCGTCGACACGCAAACCGTCGATGTGAAACTCCTCGATCCAGTAGAGCGCATTGGCGAGCAGGAAGTTTCGCACTTCGTGACGCGCGTAGTTGAAGATGTGTGTGCCCCACTCCGGATGATCACCGAGGCGCGAGTCGGCGTGTTCGTAGCACGGCGTGCCGTCGAAACGACGCAATGCCCAATCGTCCTTGGGGAAATGCGCCGGCACCCAGTCCAGCAGCACACCAATGCCTGCCTGATGCAGCGTATCGACAAAAAACCGGAAGTCATCGGGCGTGCCGTGACGCGACGTCGGCGCGTAGTAGCCACCAACCTGATAGCCCCACGAGCCGCCATACGGGTGCTCCTGCACTGGCAAGAGCTCCACGTGCGTGAAGCGCAGGCGCGCCACATGAGTGGCAAGCTTTGGTGCTAACTCGCGGTAACTGAGCTGCTGATTGTCATCGCCACGCATCCACGAGGAGAGGTGCACTTCGTACACCAGCATCGGCTCTCGGACCGGGTCGCCGTCGTGTCGTTTTGCAAGCCATGTGCCGTCCCGCCACACGTACCGATCGGCCCCGACAACAATGGACGCGTGCCCTGGCGATTGCTCCATCATGGCCGCCATCGGATCGGTCTTTGTGCGGACAACGCCGGTGCGAGCCCGAATCTCGTACTTGTATAGCGCGTCGGCGCCAACACGAGGAATGAACAACTCAAACACGCCGCTGTTGCCGAGAATGCGCATCGGATGGGCTTGACCATCCCACCCGTTGAACGAACCAATGACTGACACGCGCACGGCATTGGGTGCCCACACGGCGAAGGCCGTGCCCGCGACACCGTCAATCTCGCGCGGATGCGCGCCAAGCTTCTCCCACAAACGCAGGTGACGCCCTTCACCGAACAAGTGCAGATCCACGTCGCCGAGCGTTGGTGCAAAACGATACGGGTCATTGATGGTGTCGGTCACGCCGTCTGCCCGATGGACGCGCAAGGTGTAGCGCACGGACGGCGCTTGGTGCGGCAGGACGCAGGAGAAGAGCGCGCCGTGTTCCACGGTCATGGGATGCGCGTGCCCGTCAATCATTACGTCAATCGCCGTCGCGCGAGGTATCCTCGCCCGGATGACTACACCGGCAACGCCGCCGATCTCGGTCGGGTGTACGCCCAACAGGTCATGTGGGGTGCGCGATTCGCCACGGAGCAGTGCAAGGATGTCCGGCGCGTGCGCCATTCCTGTTGTTGACATAGAGATCCGTTCCGGGTTGCTACACGGGATGTGAAGAAAACTGCTACGCGTGCCGCTGAATACTACTCAGAAGAGCGAGGTCTGCTCTCCAATGCTGTTGGGGTCGACCGAGGAGAGACCCAGTCGCTGTTGCAGCATACGCACGGACGCGGGGCTGTGGCCGGCATAGTGATTATTCACGTAGCCGTAGACCTCGCGGACCTGCCCTTGCAGGATGGGAATCATGGCCGCCCACGCATCAAGTTCTGCTGACCGGTCGACCTGCAGATGCGAGTAGTCGATAATGTTCCGGTCAGGACCCATGAAGCGGAGATAGGCGAAGTCGGCAGTTGGCGTCTCGCACAAACGATGCAAGACATCCCGTGGGATCCAACGCCCATCACTGAGGGCCAGTGCGACGTTGTGTGCGCGCAGGAGCGCGAGAACGTCGTCGCGAATCCAGGCGCGCTGACGAAACTCGATAGCGAAGTGCAGATCGCGCGGTAGGTGCTCAAGGAATGAGCGCAGAGCCGGCAACTCCAACGGCGAGAAATCCGGACCGCACTGAATGAGAATCGGACCGAGCCGTTCACCAAGTTCCCGCGCGCGATCTACAAACTCATTGAAGACATCCTGCACGTGCTGAAAGCGACGATCGTGGGTGATTTCGCGTGGCAGTTTGAGCGCAAAGGTGAAGGTCGACGGCGTGCGCGCTACCCACCCACGCACTGTGCTTGATGGTGGAATCGCGTAGAAGGTGGAGTCGACCTCCACCGTGTCAAAGGCTCGCGCATACGAACGCAGGAACGACACGGGCCTCGTGCCGTGTGGATAGAAGGGACCAACCCAGGCGCCGTAATTCCACCCCTGCGCGCCCAGACGAAGCGTGCCGCGTCGCGCTACGTGCGCCGGATTGCTTCGCTGACCGGTCATGTGCGAATCGTACTCGCCCCGCACACGAATCGACAGGCGAGGCGCGCCGCGCTGCGTGCTCGCTGCCCCATCGCATGGCCATTGGTCCCCGCTCTGTGGCCTACGATCCCTGACATGACACCGACATGCGCCATTCCCGTATCCAAACAATGAAGGACCGGGTGAAATCCGTCACCACTGCAACACGCTCGCCACAGGAGATTCGCCATGTTGACCACCGTGCTCGTCGCCGTCTACTCCGCCGCTGTCATGCAGGCCGCCCAACCGCCGGTGCGCGAGCTCATCGTCGCCTCCGTCGCCCCTTCCGTCGCTTCCGTTGTTGCGGTCGTTCCGGATCGTACGGATGCCATTGAACACATTGCCAACGCGCGCAAAGCCGCATCGTTGGGACAGTTCGACGTGGCGCGGCGCGAATATGTCATTGCGGTCGCGCTCGATCGCGATGCCGGACTGCTCCCGGCAGACGCCACGCACGGACTCGTGCAAGTACTGTATGCGCAGTCGTACAACCGAGAAGCAGCACTCGCGCTTGGTGTGCTGGCGTCGGAGGCGGAAATGAAGGGCGCGGCGGACGTCGAGGCTCGCGCCCTGCTTGACGCGATCTGGCTCAACGTCGACGCCGGACAACGCAACGTCGCCCGAGCGCAGGCGAAACGGATGCAATGGCTGCTGACGAACGGCCGCCTGTCGGCAGAGACGCTGTCGTTGGTGCGATCACGCTACAAGTAGTACAGCAGCCGTCACGAAGGGGAGAAGCGGGCACGCAGCAGTTGTGTGCCCGCTCGTGACGCCACGAGTCGCGTCCCGTCCTGCAGACGCACTTCCAGACGGCTGGCATCGTACGCTACCATCGAGGTGACGACGTCAAGATTCACCAAATGGGACCGATGGATTCGGACAAATCGCTCCGGGTCCATTTGCGCGGCAAGGTCGCTCATGTTGACGTAGACGAGATAACGTTTGCCGTGCGCATGGACAGCGACGAAGTCTCCGTCGGCAGTCGGTTGCGCAACAGCCAGCGACGGCAACAGCGTCATCACGAGCATGGTTCGGAGCATCCATTGTCGCATGAGGCATCGGCGATTGAGGGAAACCACGTTCACGTGGACCCTACGATAGCCCTCAACATTTGATGCATGGCATTCGGTGAACCAGCAACTTGGCTCGGTGAACGGTGACAGGGCGACGTACCTGGCCCATGCGAAGCAGGTCGCTACACGATCGGCACGAGTTCGACGCGCACCTGTGCCGCAAGATCCGGTCCGACCATAGGCTCCGCTTTGCCAATGCGCAGGGTCAGGGGTCCACCAAAGGGCGCCTTGGCGAGCATCGTCACCTCGGTGCCTGGCTGCAGGGCAATTTCGGCGAGGTAGCGCAATAGCTGCGGATTCTTGTCGCTCACCTGCACCATGCGCGCGCGTTCGCCGACCGCCAACTCGGCCAACGAACGGTGTGCACGCTCGTCAACGGTGCCATCGATCGTCGGGATGGGCGCACCGTGCGGATCTTGCGCCGGATGCCCAAGCGCTGCAGCCATACGCTCGATCAATTCGTCCGACGCGGCGTGTTCCAGCCGTTCCGCTTCATCGTGTACGCGATCCCATGCGTAGCCAAGCACGCCGGTGAGATAACTCTCGAGAATGCGATGCCGCCGAATCGTGCGCAGCGCCGCACGGCGTCCACTGTCCGTCAGCTGCACACCTCGATAGGGCACGTGATCCAGATATCCGTGCTGGGCGAGTCGCCGTATCATGCCCGTGACAGACGCGGGCGCGACCGCCAGCGCGACGGCCACGTCGGTGGTGGACGCAACGCCGTGCCGAGTTTCCAGTTCGTAGATCGCCTTGAGGTAGTTCTCGACCGGCTCGGTGAGCAACGGCCGCGACACATCGTTCGCCGACATCATGGCACGAATCTCACGACGCAGTGGCGCGCGGCGATCGCACGAGTAGCACCGGCACCATGCAGGTGTGACGCACCGTGTTGGCCGTTGATCCGTAGATCACATCCTGAATGCCGCGATGTCCGTGGACCGCCATCGCAATCAAGTCGCACTGCTCGCGTGTCGCGGCGGCGGCAATTTCCGTTGCCGGGTCACCAGCAGCCAGCACGGAATCCGCGTCAAAGCCGTCTGCTCGCAACTCGGCGCAGCACGATTCCAGATAGCTGCGATCGCGCTGAATCTCTTCTGACTCACGCAGTGCCAGCGCCCGAAGGTTGCGCGCTGCAAAGCCGTCGGCGACATGAATAAGAAGCAGCGACGACTCGCACAGCTTCGCCAGCCCACGAATATGCGTGAGGATGTGCCGATCGTGGGGCGAATTCTCGAGCGGTACCAGAATGCGTTGGTACATCACGCCAACCACTGCCGCATCGTTTGCACGAGCAGCCAGACGTTGAGCGACGCGATGACGCCGGCCACGGAGTACGCCGCGATACGCAGCGCCGTCGAATTCACAAACTCGCCCATCTTGACACGGTCAGAGGTGAACCGAACGAGCGGAAACACGGCGAACGACAGCTGCAGCGACAAGATCACCTGACTGAATACGAGCAATTTCGCGCTACCGCTGGCACCGTACAAGATGGCCACCACCGCCGCGGGGACAATCGCGATGGCCCGCGTGATCAAACGGCGCAGCCATGGTCGAATGCGAATCTCAAGAAATCCCTCCATGACAATTTGTCCGGCCAGCGTGCCAGTGAGGGTGGAGTTCTGTCCTGAGGCGAGCAACGCAATCGCGAACACCGCGCTCGCGCCCGTCACACCAAGCAACGGCGTCAGCAGTTTGTGCGCATCCTGAATCTCGGCCACTTGTGTGTTGCCAGACGTGTGAAACGTGGCGGCGGCGACAATCAGGATGGCCGCATTGATGAACAGCGCGAAGGTGAGCGCGATGGTTGAATCGATGAACGCAAACCGCACCGCCTCACGCTTGCCCGCCGCATTGAGCGCGTAGTTGCGCGTCTGCACAATCGACGAATGCAGATACAAGTTGTGCGGCATCACGGTGGCGCC
>JAYSVL010000286.1:0-1901 GCA_043718595.1 Gemmatimonadaceae bacterium | reverse complement strand
CCAGCTCGTACATCATGTACTGATACAGGTCGGCCAGTTGCGTGGCGATCCGTCCTCCCTTGTCGAAGTCCAGCGTCGCCAGCAGCTCGCCAATCAGCCCACGCGCACGGCGCAACGCCGTCACACGCAATTCAAGATCGTTCCGTTCCATGCCGATGCGCGCGCGCTCCAGATTGATGACCAGTTGCTCGAAGACAAACACGACAAGTCGTTCGGGCGATGCCGAGCGAAGCTCCATCTCGCGATAACTCGAAGTCTGGCGGGCGTAAGTCATTGGAATTGGGTGTGAAGTCAGCGCCGATGTTGTCATCCATTGCCCTTCAGTATCGGCACTAGCGGTTCGAACCCGTAAGGGCATTTATCGCGCTGGAGAGCGAACTGCGTTGCTGATTGAGGCGACTGATCGCTACTTCCATCTGGGTGAACTGCGCGACCAGTTGCTCGCGTCGGTAGTCGAGACGCTTTTGCGCATCGGCTTCACGCGTCTTGAGCCGAAAAGCGGTCTGATCGAGGTTTTTGAGCTGCGCACTGATGGTGCCGATGCCGTACTGCGTGGCGCGGTCGGCGGCCGCAACGAACGCGGCACCAACGCCCGAGAACCCAAACAAGGCCTCGATTTCGAGTGGCACGTCGGTCATCGCCGTCTTCAGCTTATCGGTGTCGATTTTCAGCACACCAAACCGATCCAGCGCCACGCCAGCGATGGCCAACTTGTTGTACGTGCTATTGGTGGTGACGTCGGTTCGCAGGGCGTCGGTGAAACTATTCACCACGCCTCGCAGCAGGGTATCCGCGTACAGCGGTGCGCTGACCTTGCGCTGCTCGTCGAGAAACGTGCGAATGGCGTTATAGGAGTCCGCGAGCTTTTGCACCGCACTGAGTCCGCCGTTGACGTCGCGGTCAATCGATACATCGATCGACGTGCCCACTTCAGCGGTCTGCAGGTTGAGCGTTGTGCCCACGAGGGCATCGGCAATCGTGTTCGACGAGCGCGTGATCTCGCGACCATCCACGCGGAGAATGGCATCCTTCCCTTGCTGCAGTTCACGACTGCGTCCCGTGACCGCGACCGACGCGGCACCCAGCGATCCGGCAGAGCCATCCACATGCGTGACGCCCAACGTGAGGGACAAACGCGACGCACCACCCTGGCTGTCCGCGAGGCGAATGCGTCCATCGGTGCCCAGAGACGCCAATGCCGTGCGCGCCCCAGCACCGTATCCAGCGGTCGCGTCGTTGATCCTGTCGAGGAGCGTCTGCATCGTGTCACTCGCTCCCACGACCAGCCCGATGGTGACCGCCGTACCGTCACCGCGCATGCCACGGATGTTGATGGCGTCGCCGACGGCGAGTGCCGTAGACGCGCCGTCCAGCTTGAGTCCGGCGAGGAGCGTTGCACTGGTCGCTGTGACGTCAGACGCGTTGGTATACACGCCGGATTGCATGGCCTGACTCACCGTGCCGGGCTTACCAGCAATCATCCCGAGTGCGTCGATCACGTCCTGACTACCGGCGTCGCCGACAACCGCACTTGCCAAGCCGTCCGCGACGAGACGATAGCGCGTTTCGCTGCCGTACTGCTCCGATTCCACCGATGCCGAACCACCAGCCGCGTTGATTCTCGCAGCGATTGACGCAATTGACTCGGTCGCAAGATCGACTGAGATGACGACGTTGCCGACGCGAATCGATGTCGGCGGCGGCGTCACCGAGAGTCCAAGCGCCGCCGCTGCCGCAGACACCGCAGACGACACGGGCTTTGACCGAGAGTCGAGGAAGCCAAGTTCGCGGGCGAGACCACCGGCTCCATCGGTCAGCGTGATCCCCGCAGCACCGCTCGTATCGCGCGTGAGCACGAGCCGTCCGGAGGTCGTGCCTTCCTTGACGATGCTCGCGGTCAC
>JAYSVL010000285.1:0-5458 GCA_043718595.1 Gemmatimonadaceae bacterium | reverse complement strand
CCCTGGCGTTGCTGGAAACGAAACGAGGTTCACTCGGCAAACGTCTGTCGTTTATTGGCGACCTCTCGTACTCCTCGTATTTGTTGCATTTCCCGCTGCAGTTAGCCGTCGCCACGGCCATTGCGGCGTTTGGCATTGACGCGCACATCTTCTACTCACCATTGGTGCTGCTGGTCTTCTTTCTCGCCTTGATGTCACTGTCGCTGAGTAGCCATCGCTATTTCGAGATGCCCATGCAGCGGTGGATTCGTCGCCGGTTCCGTTAGTGCAACCAGCGACGGTGGGTCAACGCGTCACACGTCTCGTCAACCGGTCGCGAAACATGCGCAGTAGCACGAGTACGAACCGCGAGTCTTGCACGAGATAGCGTCTCCACAATCGCCGGGGTTCCTTCACAAGTCGGAACAACCACTCGACACCCATCGCCGAGACCCAACCGGGCGATCGACGAACACGACCGGTCAGGAAGTCAAAACTCGCGCCGACGCCGATCGCCACCGTGGTGCCAAGCTGATCGCGCACTCGGTCGATAAACAACTCCTGCTTCGGGCTTCCAAGCGCGACGAAGAGCAAGTCGGGGCGAGCTGCGGTGACGCGCGCCATCGCCGCAAGCTCTTCGTCGGTGCTCTCGAAGCCGACGCGCGGCGCATCAACGCCGACGACCGTTACGCCATGTCGTGCGGTGACGAGGGCCGCAACTTCTGCTGCCACACCATCGGCCCCGCCGAGCAGGTACACACGCCATTGCCGCTCGCCGGCAGTCGCCATCAATGGGGTGACGAGATCGGATCCGGAGATCTTCGCCGGTAACCTTGGGCCGCTGATGCGCGAGGCCCAGACGACCGGCGTGCCATCGGCCAGCGACAAGCTGGCGCGCGCATACGCATCGCGCATGCGGGCGTCATGCTCCGCGAGGACGACGTGATCGACGTTTGGTGTGAACACTCGACCGCCTCGCTTGGCGTCAACGAGTGTGGTGATGTGTTGGAGCGCCTCGGCGAACGTGAGCACGTCGACATCCAACTTGCCGATGCGCGCGCGCGTCACCGTCTCAGGGATCCAGTGCGATACTGCCGATCACGCGCGAAGCACCGATACAGCGAACGACGCGTCGCGCATCCATCAAGTCCGCCTGGTTCAACGCGACGCAAAGGATGGCCGAATCGGTGAATCGCGAGAGCGGAATGGATGAACTGCGGACGAGTGGATTGCCAAGCGCGACAAGCACGCGTTGACCACCCCAGAGGCAGTCGCCAATCGTCGAGCGAATGGTCGCAACGTCGCCAGGACCCGCGGTCGTCGCGTCGATCACCACCACCGACGCATCCTGAAATACGGTGGCGGCGTGACAGATGGCGTGTGCCGTGTCCAAGGCATGCTCGCCGTCTTGGGTTGCTACCAGCGCCAGCGATCGCCAGTTGCGCTCCTCAAGCGTGAACCACAACCGCTCCCACTGATCATCGGAATAGTCACTGACGTGCATGACGCGCCGAGTACGCTCCAGCATCATTTCTCCGCCGAGCTACGCTCGGACTCAGGTCGAGCGGCTCGCGCCGTTCGAATCCATGTCGCATCGCGTCCGCCGCGAAAGCGCAACGACAGCTTCCACGCGGCGTACACCGGTACCCACACCAGATCGCGGACCACCCGCCAACCGGCAGGTGACAGACTACAACCGCGTGCGATATAGACGACCAAGAGCCCGAGCGACAACAACCACAGGCCAGGCAACAGCGGATCGCTGCGCCCGAACCTCCACAACGCCAGTGCCGCCACGTTCCCAGCAACGATGAACGCCACGAAGGACACGAGCGGCGGAATCAACAGATCGGCGGCGAGATCCAGCGCAATGCCGCCGCCACGCCGCACGCCGGCGCGGAGTAATGGGACCGTCCATCGGCGGACGAGCTGACGCCGACCACGCTCCCAGCGGTCGCGCTGCGTACGCGACGCTGCCTCGTCCACGGGCATTTCGCCAAGAACCGTGGCTTCGGGTACGTACGCCGCCCGTACGCCACGCACGCCGAGGGTCAATCCATACTCAATGTCCTCGACGAGTGCCGTTGATCGATGCGGAATGCGATCCAGCAGGGTGCAACGAAACGCCATCCCGTTGCCGTGGAGTCCACAGGACAGCCGCAAGCGCTCTCGACCGAGCGAGCGCAGCGAGTGGTGAAGCGTCAGGGCGAGGGCCATCAGTCGCGTTCGCCAACCGTCCTCAGTGTTGCGCACCCCGTACTCTGCCTGCGCACACTCAGCACCGGCAGCGAGACGCGCACCGATCGCACCGAGCAGATTTGGTGATACGACCGTGTCGGCATCCACGACAACGACGGCATCGGACCAGCCGTCCTCCAGCACCAGGCGATAGGCGTGTGCCAGCGCGTATCCCTTGCCACGTTCGGATTCGCTGCGCCGCTCGGTGACCGTAGCCCCGACGGATCGTGCAACCAGCGCGGTATCATCGGTGCAGTTGTCGGCCACTACCAACACGCGGAAGCGGTCGCGCGGATAGTCTACCGCCAGCACGCTGCGAATCGTCGAGGCAATCCCAATGACTTCGTCGTGCGCTGGCACGATGATGGTGAAGGTCAGCGAGTGGTCAGCTGCAGGTGACACAATGCGCCGGGCGGCGACCGCGAGCAGCGCTAGGTACGTAGCGCCCACGATCGTCGGGATGACCGCGAAGAACAGCGCGGCAACGAGCACCGCACTCACGACGCTGACGCGCGACCGGCTGGGGAGAGGTGGGTCGTCCATCCCCCGTTGGCTACCGCGAGTTTGCCGCCCACAACGAGGGCGCAGGCGAGCAGACCGCTTGACGTCCAGCTCACGACACCCATGTCTGCCCACGCCTGAAGCAGGAAGCTCGCCACGATGGCCAGTACGGCATACGCGGCAACGCGCTCTTCCTGGGTCCGCGCGAACGCCTTTCCGCGCGCCGCGAAGTAGACGCCGACGACGATCGGCAGCCAGAGCAACGTGAAGCCGACGAACCCCCCAATACTGAGCAGCCACAACACACTGTTGTGCGCGATGTAGCGATATTGCGGAAAGAATTTCGAAATGTCTTCTCCCTTGATTTGCTCGACGTACTCGTGACCCCACCCCGTACCAATCACGCGGTGCTGCTTCGCTGTGACGATAAGGTTGAAGTTCTCGATGTCGCGGGTCGCGCTGGATCCGTCTTTCTGCTCGATCGCCGACACGAGTTTATTGCCCGGTCCGAAGATGCCCGTCGGGCGATGTCGTGCGAGTGCGAGATAGGGCAGGAGGAGCGGCAGGGACGCGACAAACGCAATGAACGCCCGACGGCGTGCGCGCCCACTCAATCCCGCCAATAGCAAGAGCATCGTCGCTGCCAAACTAACAAACGCGGTGCGACGATGGTTGAGCACGATCCCGAACAAGATCCACCCCCAGATGATCGCGCCAAGCAGCACGCGCCCCACGGATGGACGGTCGATGACGAGCGCCGCCCAAATCGCCAGCACCACCACATACAAGACCGTGTCGGTGTGGCTCGTCGCCGTCGGTGGCTCGACGCCAAGCGGTCGCGAAACGCGAAACACGAAGTACACCGCCATCGCCACCTTGGCGCAGCCGACCGCCGTGAGCAACGTGAGCATCGCACGGAAGTCGCGCGGCCCGCGAAGCGCGTAACACAACAGCGCCCCAATCACCGGCATCCACAGCATTTGACGGAATTGCCAGAACGCCTGCCGCAGGTCGCCACCGCGCGCGGCGCCGAGCACGGCCAACCACAACACGGCCGCAAACGAAATCGACAAGGCAACAGTCAGTGCCCGCGGCGCTGGTACGCGATCCTGCAGATCAATCGCGTGGTGCACCTTGGCGCGCAGCGTAGCGATTACGACCAGCACAAACAGTGCGACTTCCATGCCGGAGATCTTGAGCCACTCAACGCCGACGACAGTGTTGAGGTTCTCCAGCAGCGCGGCTTGCCATGGGGTCGCGATCGATACCCATGTATCGTTGGTCCGCGGATCGACTGGCGTGATGTCGGCAAACACCGCAAGCGTGAGCAACCCGACAACGCTCCAACGCATCGGCCCATGGCACGCCGCCCACAGCAAGCCGGCGGCGATCACGGGGATGAGCGCGAATGCAGGACGTCCACTTGCGATGATCGCAATCAGCGCGCAACCGATCACCACGCTGATGAGCGGTACTCCCGTGCGTAGCGTCCTCGAAGCCGCGGACGCGACCTGCAGGGTCACAAACGTTCCATATGCCCAAGTACGGGCGTGCCGAGCAACAGCTCGACCTGCCACGACTCGAGAAGTCGCCCGCTGAGCAGATCGGCGCCCATCGCAGCGAAAATAGCAAGTCCAAACGTCGCCAAGACACCGCCGATAGCCAGCAGCGGGAGACTTGGTTTTCTCGGTGCTCGTGGAAACTTCGCAGGAATCGACACAGCATAACGATACTTGAATGCCGCGCTGGCTGTCTCCATTTCAATCTTGGCGCTCTTCAGGCGATCCATCATGTCTTCGTAGTTCACGATCGCAATCCGCAGTCGCGACTCCGAGTAGGCGAGTGCGGGGTCAAAGGTCGACAACGCGGCTGGGGCCGGTATCGTGAAGTCCGCTCGTGTCGGCGTGATGCGTGTGGCGCCGCCGAGCGCAAACAGTTGCCGATCGAGGTTGGCGAGATCAGCCTTGAGGGATGCGAGCTGCGGCGAGTCGGCCGAGGCCGCGGTAAGCTGCTCCTGCACCGAAAGTACCTCGGGATGCGCGGGACCGTAGCGCGCGCGGAGCGAGTTGAATTGGCCCTGCAAATCCGCGACCGATCGCGAACGCCGCGTTTCGATGTCAATGATCGTTTGACGTTTTGCTTCAATCGCCGCACTAATACCCTGACGCTCCATCGACGCTGGGCCTGTGCCTGCGCGCGCGGTCCCGATGTCGGACGGCAGGCGCGGTGTCTTGGAGCGCGCGGACGCGAGGAACGCCGAGTCTTTGACGAGCGCCTGGATGATCGCCAGGGTCGAGTCCACGTTGTCCTGCAGGATCGCAACGCTCTCGGCGATGCGACCAACTTCAGAAGCACGACGCTGCTCGAGGAAATTGGTTTGCGCCTGTTCCACAATCCGGAGTGCGGACTCCGCCTCAAACCAGTCGAGGGCAATGGTGACGGTGCCGTCATCAGTTCCCGTACCGACATCGACCGCCAGAGACTTGAGCAGGACTTCCACGTATGCGTCGGCTTTCTCCTCGCGTGTCAGCGCCTGTCGCTTGAGCGTGGATTGCAACACGCGGTCGATGAAGCGACGAATCGGCGAGCGAATAGTGTCCCAGCCTTCCACCAACCGGGTCTGCGCGACGAGCTGCAGCAGGTTCTCGCGGTTTCGTACGGCTTCGGCGGCGAGACGAGTTGGTGAGTCGGCCTCCGTTGGCACCGACCGCCGCGGATTGCCAAGCGCCGTCATCATCTC
>JAYSVL010000284.1:0-1915 GCA_043718595.1 Gemmatimonadaceae bacterium | reverse complement strand
ACGGTGCGCCGGCTGATCACAAATACCGGTTTGTGTGGGACGCGCCGCTGCAGATTTCGCCGCACGACCACAACACGATCTACACCGGCAGTCAGCATGTGCATCGCACGCAGGATGGTGGTCAAAGCTGGCAGGTGATCAGCCCCGATCTCACCCTGAATGATAAGAGCCGCCAACAGAGTTCTGGCGGACTGACCGCCGACAACATCGGCGTCGAGTATTCGGGGGTGGTGTACGGGCTGGCCGAGTCGGCGAAAACCAAGGGGGAGATCTGGGCTGGTACGAACGACGGTCAGCTGCAGCTCACCCGTGACAATGGTGCGACATGGACGAATGTCACGAAAAACATTCCGAATCTCCCGGCGTGGGGATCACTACGCAGCGTCGCTCCATCGCGGCACGTGGCTGGTACGACGTACCTCACGGTAGACTTTCATCAGGAAGACAATCGCGATCCGTTCGTCTACAAAACGACGGACTATGGCAAAACATGGCGATCCATCACTACGGGATTGCCGCGCAACATGATCAGCTATGCCAAGATCATCGTGGAAGATCCGGTGCGTCGCGGTTTACTGTATCTCGGCACGGAGAGTGCGATTTTTGTGTCGTTCGACGATGGCGATTCGTGGCAGTCGCTGCAGAACAACTTGCCGCACGCGCCGGTGTCTGGCATCGTCGTGCAAGAGCACTTCAGCGACCTGGTCATTTCGACGTATGGCCGCGGTTTCTGGATCATGGATGACATCACGCCCTTGCGCGAGTTGAACAGCGCGATGCTGGCACGTCCGGTGAACTTCTTTGCACCGCGGG
Source organism: Gemmatimonadaceae bacterium (assembly GCA_043718595.1). Lineage (GTDB taxonomy): Bacteria > Gemmatimonadota > Gemmatimonadetes > Gemmatimonadales > Gemmatimonadaceae > Gemmatimonas. The sequence goes on along the minus strand of JAYSVL010000284.1, from coordinate 1,102 downwards.
CGGCGTATCGGTTCCGGTCTATCACGGCGCCCTCCACGACGTACGACGATCCAACGGTTGGCGCGAATCCACGGTACGGTGCGTCGCTCACGTACTTTCTCAAGGCGCCGGTGACTGGCGCCGTGACGATGACGATTGCCGATGCCAAGGGCACGGTGGTGCGCACGATGACGGGCACCAATACGGCGGGTCTCAATCGCGTGCATTGGGACCTGCGTTACGAGCCGAGCGCCGAAGTGCGATTGCAAACCAGTCCGATGTATGCGGCGCATATCATCACGCCGCCCGAAGGACGTGTCGCGCCTGGCACAAGCCAGTTGAGCATTCTCGCTCCACCGGGCACGTACACCGTTACGCTGCGCGCGGCGGGCACCGAGCAGTCGCAGGCGCTTGAAGTGCGCAAGGATCCCAACTCCGGTGGGACGGAGGGTGATATTGCCACGCAAACCACCGCACTGCTCGCGCTTCGCGCGTCACTGAACGCTGCGGCAGAAGCGGTGCGCCGAGTGGAATCGGTGCGATTGCAGTTGGAGGCTGTCGCGCGCACGGTAGATGATGCCGCGCTCAAGAAGGCGACCGCCGACTTGGGATCACAGTTGCTGGACGCCGAGATGAACCTTGTGGACTTGCGACAGACGGGCACGGGCCAGGATGGCGTACGGTTCGGATCCAAACTGATCAGCAAGCTTGGATATCTCAGCGGCGGTGTGTCATCGAGTGACTTTCGTCCGACGGACAGCCAGGAGGAAGTGCGCGTATTGCTTGGCGAGCAACTGCGCGGTCATCTGCAGCGCATCGATACGCTGCTGGGTGTCGAACTCGATCGACTGAACGCTTTGCTTCGTACCCGCAGCATTCCCAATATCATCGCGCCTACGCCGAAACCCATCGGCATGTAGTCGAGCACGTGCGCGTTTCACTCCTGAATCCTGAGTTGAATCTCATGCATCCGATACATCGTCTTCGTCGTTGCGTCGTTCCCTGGCTCTTCGTTGCAGCGCTCCCCGTGACGCTCGGCGCACAGAAAACAAAACCGACTTCGAGCGGGATACCGGCCGCTATGGCGGCGATTCGAGAGGCCGATCTCAAGCGCGACCTGTAC
>JAYSVL010000283.1:0-1923 GCA_043718595.1 Gemmatimonadaceae bacterium | reverse complement strand
GCAATGGAAAACACATTCAAACAATTTGATCATTTGCTAAAAGCCTATGCTAAAATTAAAACCAACCAACTACCCTTATATATTTTAGGAACGGGAAGTTTAAAAGCCGACTACCTGTATTGGGGACGCACTCACGGCGACCGTATGCAGCGTTCTGAAACGCGCGACAGCCCGTTGAGCGGCGCGATCGTGATCGATGCGCCAGGAGTGCCCCGCGACACGAGCGAACGCATCTTCGTCATCAACACCCTCGATGTCGTGCCCGACACCACCAAACCCGCGCCGCGCGACGACATCTTTGACCTCGCTCTCAACGGGTTGTCATGGCCGTTCACTGAAGCGTTGCACCACACGGTGGGTGACACGGTGCGCTGGCGGGTGCTGAATGCGACTGCCACGCCTCACCCCATGCACCTGCACGGCTTTCATTTTACGGCACTGGCCAAGGGGAATGGTCGCACCGACACACTCTACGCCACCACTGCGCGCCGCGAAGGGGTCACCGAACTCGTCGAGCCGGGCACAACGCTTCAGATGCAGTGGGTACCGAGGCGCGCCGGCAACTGGCTCTTTCATTGCCACATCATTCCGCACATCGTTCCCTTCCCGGTGCGGGCCGATTCCATCCGGCGCCGCATGGACGCGCAGATGGCGGGGATGCATGACGCATCGATGCATGCACAGCGCGCGATGTCGGGACTGGTGATCGGCATCGAGGTGCGCAATCGCGACGGCGCGGTGTCCAGCGCGGAGACGCCGGCGGACATGTCAGTCGCGCAACGCTTGCGACTGTTCGCGCAGCAGTCATCGGCACCGGCTATCGATGACAGCGCGTTCGCGCGCGGTTATGTGTTGCAGCGCGGTGCAAATGTTCCGGCGCGTGATTCGGCTGAGGTGCCGGGACCGATGTTGTTGCTCACACGCGGCGAGCGCACCGTCCTTACCGTGGTGAATCACCTGCTCGAGCCCACCAGCGTGCATTGGCACGGCATGGAGCTGGAGAGCTACTACGACGGTGTGTCAGGATGGAGCGGCGCCGACGGACGACGTGCGCCGCTGATTGCGCCCAACGATTCCTTCGTTGTGGTGATCACGCCGCCGCGCGCCGGGACATTCATGTATCACCCACACATGGACGAGGAGGATCAGCTGGAATCAGGTATGTTCGGTCCACTGATCGTTTTGGAGCCCGGCGCTCAATTTGATCCGGCCACCGACAAGGTGTTCGTGGTGGGCGTGTCACTGCGCGACGGCAAGCGCGACGCCACGATGAATGGCGCGCGCACCTTCGCGCCGATGGAGTGGCGTGTGGGGACGCGCTATCGGTTGCGCTTCCTCAACATCAACAGCGCGTCGCCAGTAACGGTGCTGATGCACACGGATTCCGTGCCGCTCCGCTGGACGCCGCTCGCCAAGGACGGGGCGGACTTGTCTGCGGCGTATCGTCAACACCAGCCGTCGCGGCTGGACCGCATCGGTGTGGGCGAAACATACGACGTCGTGTGGCGGCCAGAGAAGGCGTTGCGCTCCGAGTTGCTGGTGCACGCGGTGGATTCGAAGGAGCCCTTCCGCGTGCCGATCGTGGTGCGTAAGTAGTCCGGTTGTTCACGTGACCGCGAGCTTGCCTCGCGGTCGGATCAAGCGGCACTGGTCAGGTGGTCGACGTCTTGGGTCTCAGGACAGCCGGACCCTTAGGGAGTCAGCCGTGCGGTAACAATCGAGCCTAACAGCGCTCCGGCAACGGCACCGGCTCCCAGCAGAGTCACGTAGATGCGCCGTCGCGCGGTCCTGGCATCGGTGTTGGTGGGGGGCAGCCATACCTCCGACACGGGAAACTGAAAGACGAGCGTCGATTCTGCCTGACTCACCCGCTGAACCGGCACCTCTTCGGCAAGCACGTCTTGGTGTATTCCCAACCGTCGC
>JAYSVL010000282.1:0-5500 GCA_043718595.1 Gemmatimonadaceae bacterium | reverse complement strand
GCCCCGCAAACAGTGCGCCGCGCCGCGCCACGTTACGACTTGACGGATGTCGGCTGCAGCCGCGCATCCAACGGATGGCGACCGGCGGCACGGTACTCGTCTCGTCGGATGATGCGATTCGCTCACGACTCACATTTCGCGATGTTGGTCGCGCGGAGTCGGTGCGCGATGTGCTGTCTTTTACCGACGATGGGCAGACGGTGCCGTCGTCGCGGATTGCCGAACGCGCGGGCTTGGTGGAGATCACCGACGACTTGCATCCGTGGGTGCGTGGCTGGATCGCCGTTGCGCCGCATCCGTTTGTGACCGTGACCGCAGACGATGGTGCCTTCCGCTTCGATGGCGTCCCACCTGGTTCCTACACACTGGTGGCATGGAGCGAGCGACTCGGCATGCGTTCGAGCGCGGTGCGCGTGACACGCGGACGCGAGAGCACGGTGAACTTACAATTCGACGAGTGACGATCGTGCCCACGTTCTGTTCGTGCGTTGTAAGCGTGCGCTGCGCGCGTGGTCCTTGTGCGCGGGCATCTCGCGCTTTGCGCGCGCCTACGCGTCGGCGCGAATGAGCTCCGTATCCGGCACCTGACCGTTGTAGAGTCGCGCATACAGTCCACCTTCGCGATGGACTAACTCGTCGTGTCGTCCGCTCTCGACAATCGTGCCGTTATCGAGCACGATGACACGATCCGCGCGACGAACAGTGCTGAGTCGGTGTGCGATGATGAGCGTCGTGCGGCCCTGCAGCAGACGTTCGAGCGCCTGCTCGACGAGACGTTCACTCTCCGTGTCCAAACTGGAGGTGGCTTCGTCGAGGATGACCACTGCCGGATCACGCAAAAAGACACGGGCGATGGCTATACGCTGCCGCTGTCCGCCCGAGAGCTTGACTCCGCGCTCGCCGACGCGAGTGTCCCAGACGTCCGGTAGTCGTTCAATGAACTCCCACGCATGTGCCGCCTGCGCAGCGGCGAGCACGTCGTCGTCATTCGCGCCCGGTCGCGCATACGCAATGTTCTCGCGCACGGTACCGCTAAAGAGAACCGGCTCTTGCGGTACGATCCCGATTGCGCCACGCAATGATTGCAGTGAGAGCGCGCGCACGTCGGTGCCATCCAGCGTGATGCGACCATCGGTCACGTCCCAAAAGCGCGGCAGCAAACTTGAGAGTGTGGTTTTGCCGGCGCCCGATCGACCGACGAGCGCGACAACTTCACCGGGTGCCATCACTAACGACACATCGTCGATTACCTGCGATAAGTCCGCCGCGTAGGCAAAGCTGACGCGTTCAAACGCCACCGCACCACGCACTGGATGCGTCAGGCGCACGGGATGTGCGGGATCAACGACGGTCGCTTCGGTGTCGAGCAGTTCGAACACCCGCGTGGCCGCGCCGATCGCCTCCTGGAAGTTGCCAAACAGTGACGCGAGCGAGCCAATCGATGCCGCGACGGTGAGCGAATAAAAGAGAAACGACACCAACGCACCGGCCGTCAGTCGACCGGCCAATACTTGCGCGCCGCCCTGCCAGAGTACGGCAACCACGGCCGCAAACGCGACAAAGCCAACGATACCAAAGAATGTCGCGCGTAGCCGCGCACGCTTGATTGCTGCGTCAACGACAGAATCCAGCAGTCCGCCGAAACGCGCCACCTCGTCGGCCTCGCGCGTAAACCCCTGTACGGTGCGAATCGCGCCAAACGCTTCGTCGGCCGAACCCATCGCTTCGGCGACTTTGTCTTGCACGCCGGTGCTTGCTTTGCGGAGCGCTCGTCCAAAGACAATCGCCGCGCCCACCACAAGGGGCACGACGGCCAACGTGGTGAGCGTGAGTCCGGCATTGGTGATCGAGAGCATGATCACGCCGCCGATCAGGAACAACGTTTGTCGCGACAGTTCGGACACCCAGGTGCTGAGCAGCGATTGCAGCAGCCCGAGATCGCTTGACAGTCTGCTGGTGAGTTCGCCGGTACGACGCTCCGTGAAGAAAGCGGGCGAGAGACCGATGAGATGGGCAAACGTGTCACGCCGCAACTGCGCCACGACACGTTCGGTGGTCGCGCTCAGCAGGTACACTTGTGTGAAATTCATCAGCGCCTGAACGGCAAAAATGCCGAGTAGGGCGACCGCGATGCGATCGAGTGCGGTGCGGTCTTTGAGTTCAAAGGCGGCGTCGAGCAAGTACTGTAGCACGCGTGGGAACACGAGACCTGCAGCGGCCGCGATAATCAGACAGACGAACGCCGTCGCCAGGCGGACGCGGTACGGTGCGAGTAGCGGCAGCAGTCGCGCGAGTGGACGCGGCGACTTGATGCTGCGCCTCAACGCAGCGACGGGAGAGGCCGCGACGGGAGACGCCGCGGAGCGATCGCTCACCGCAGGACAGCGCGATCGATGGCCATCGCCAGAAAGAGCAGGGCGAGATACAGCAACGTGTATTTATAGACCCACCACGTTGGCCCACTCCACGGCGCTTGCGCTTTGGCCGCCGCAAGAATGCGCAACACGCCGCGCAACAGCAGGGCGTTAAGGATGATCGCCGACGCGAGATAGAGCGGGCCGAACGCGCCAAAGAGCACCGGTAGCAGTGTGACGGCGATCAGGATGATCGTGTACCACACCATTTGGTGCATCGTCTCGCGCTCACCCCACACCAGCGGGGCCATGGGCACACGCGCGCGCCCGTAGTCCACTTGCTTCATCAGGGCCAGCGCCCAGAAGTGCGGCGGTGTCCAATAGAAGACAATCAGAAATAAGCAGAGCGCGGTGACGTCAAGCGTGCCGGTGACGGCGGCCCAGCCAACCAACGGCGGAAACGCACCGGCTGCACCACCAATCACGATGTTTTGCGGTGACGTGCGTTTCAGCAATCGTGTTTAGATGAACACATAGAAGTAGAACCCGGCGAGCGCGAGTCCGGCCGTGAGCACGTTGACGAAATGCCCCAGCATCCATGTGGCCAGCGTGGCGCAGGCAATGCCAAAGGCCATCACTTGCGTAGGCGTCATGCGCCCGCTGGGAATTGGGCGCAGGCGCGTGCGCGCCATGACATCGTCAATGTCGCGGTCGATATACATATTGATCGCGTTCGCCCCACCGGCCATCAGATATCCGCCGATGGTGACCAGCAAGACGGTCCAGAGCGAGGGCGAGCCGGCCGCATACATGGGTGCGATGGTCGTCACCAGCAGCAGCGAGATGATACGCGGCTTGGTGAGGGCGACTAGGTCGCGCGACAGCGTTGGTTCAACGCGAACCGGCGATGCGGGCGGTGTAGCGTCTGTGGTGACGGCGACGTCCGTCATGCGTGCGCCGCTCCCGGTACGCTCCCGCGTTGCGGCGCACCGTCGTCGTCACGCGTGTCAATACGCGCCGGTCGTTGCGCCGCAAGAACGCTGCGGCCTGCAGCGATGCGCGCCAAATAAGTCATCGCGATTGTGGTGATCCAGATCAAGATGCCGGTCGCTTGATGTAGTGAACGCACAACTGCCGGGAATCCCCCGGTCACCATCCACGCTGCCCAGACAACCTGCAGCATCCCGAGGCTCAATCCGAACCACGCCGCGCGCAACACCGGTGACGGCTCGCCGCGTTTCCGAAAAACGAATGGCAGGGACACAAGGTGGAGCACGAGTGCGTAGGCGAGCAGTCGATGTGTGAGCTGGATGTGTTGCGCGCCGCCGCCGAGCGATCCGGCACCGCAGAGCGGAAACCCGGCACAGGCGACGGCGGCGCCGGGAATTTTTGCCGTCAACCCCCCGAGCAACACGACGAGCAGGGCCATCACGGCCGCCGCGGTCGCGCCGCCAACGGCTTTCGCTGTGCCCGTTGTCGCTTCGTCAGCTGACGGACGAATTCGCGCGCCACCAAGCCCACCGGCACGAATCGTGGCCACCGTGAGCACGGCCATGAGCGATGCGGCCAGCAGCTTGTGCACCACCGTCGCCCAGGGCGGATTACCTGTAAATACTGTCACCGCGCCAAACAGTGCCGGGGCGAACCACAGCACAAGCGCGAGTCTCGCCGCGTTCCAGACGCCGCCATCACCGACTACAGCGCTTGACGCACGATGCCGAAACGACGTTGCCACCAGCCACGCGATCGAGACAAAGAGCGCGACGGCGAGGTAACGATGCGTCACCTCGATAATGAGGTCCAAACGCTCGAGTGGCGGAAACCAATAGCCATAACACTTGGGCCAGTTCTCGCCGCAACCCATGCCCGAACCCGAGATGCGGACGATCCCGCCGAAGATCATGTGCAGCAGAGCAACACTGAGCGCGAGGTAGGCCGCGCGACGCACCGGTGCTGGTGCGATGGAACCAGCAAGGACCATCATGTAGTAGGGTGCATCACGCGCCATGCGGCGATGAAAGCGAAGCCAAGAAAGAGCGCCGGTAACACGGCCCAAAGAATCTCAAGCGACCGTCGCGGAGCAGGGAGCGCGGAGTTCTCGGTCGCCTCAGCAGCGCGTGGCAAAACCACGACCCGAAACACGGCGCGCAGGATGAATAGTTGTGCAACGGCGCAGATTGCGACGAAGATCCAGAAGATCGCGTTGGTGACGACGGCAGACATAGCCGGAAAAGTAGCATGCTCCCCCCGTGCGCGAACGCTGGCGTGGCTGTAGGATTGCGCGATGCCACCAGACGCGAAGCGCGAATCAACTCCCGGGGCCACCGTGCTCCCTCGTGGACTCGGACTGTGGAGTGCCATTGCGGTGCTCGTGGGCACGACGATTGGTTCGGGAATTTTCCGCTCGCCGGCGGGCGTTGCCGACAAACTGCCGGGTCCACTGCCGTTGATGTCCGTCTGGGTGGTCGGCGGCATTTTCTCGCTCTGCGGTGCGCTCACGCTCGCAGAGCTGGCTGGGGCGTTACCCGAGACTGGTGGTCACTACGTCTACATCCGCGAGGGATGGGGCAGACTGCCGGCATTCCTGTATGGGTGGGCGGAACTGATCATCATTCGCGCGGCGGCACTTGGTGCGATTTCCCTCACCTTTGCCGAGTACTTGCTGCGAGGCCTGGGTTATGACCCGGCGGCGGCACCGTACGACAGTTATGCGCACTGGGTCGCGGCATGTGCGCTTGCTCTGATGGCGACGGTGAACGTGCTGGGTCTTAGGTGGGGTTCATTGGTACAGAACGTGACAACGGTTGCCAAGTACGGTGGGCTCCTCTTTATCGTCGGCATGGCGTTCGCCATCGGCTTGCCGCGTACCGGCGGCCATTTCACGCCGGCTGCACCTCCCGGGAGTTTTTCCGTTGGCGCGTTTGGACTGGCACTGGTGTCTGTCCTATGGGCGTTTGACGGTTGGGGTGACCTGTCGAAGGTTGGTGGCGAGGTCGCCGAACCGCGTCGCAATCTCCCGAAAGCGATCGTGCTCGGCACCCTCGCTGTCGTCGCGATCTACTTACTGGCGAATCTCGCGTATTTGTCCGTGCTGTCGGTTGATGAGATTCGCGGCGCGCGACTCGTTGCGGCGGATGTGGCGTTCA
>JAYSVL010000281.1:0-18524 GCA_043718595.1 Gemmatimonadaceae bacterium | reverse complement strand
CTGGGGCCGTGGGCGACCGGTATCAACCTGACACTCTCACTCGCGCCGTGGTGTCGCATCAAGACGATCGGACCCGATCGCAGCAAGATTGAGAACACCATTCGACTCTTTGGGCCAACGCACCATTACGTGGTCATGGGGTATCCGCCGTTTCTCAAACAAGTCGTGGACCAGTGTGATATCGATTGGCACGCACACAACGTGTCGATGATCTTCGGTGGCGAAGGCATGAGTGAATCGATGCGTCGCTATCTGCAGGACAGGGGCATTCGGCAAGTCTTTGGATCGTACGGCGCGTCGGACCTGGAACTCAACATTGCTGCCGAAACACAGTTTACGGTCGCGTTACGTCGTGCGCTGGAAGCGAACCCCGCACTCGCCGCAGCCGTGCTGCAGCACACAGGCGCGATGCCCATGATCTTTCAGTTCAATCCAGCCGACTTCTTCATTGAAACGAATCCGCACGGCGAACTGCTGGTCACCATCTGCCGCCCACGCTACGTCGCGCCAAAAATCCGCTACAACATTCACGATCTCGGTCATGTGTTGCGTGTGCCCGACCTGGAGATCCTGCTACGCGCAGAGGGCATGACGCTCGGCCAACTCGATCCGGCAGCGCTCGATCTGCCGCTGCTGTTCCACTACGGGCGCTCCGATGCCAGCGTCGCATACTACGGCTGCAAGATCCCGCCGGCCGACGTGCAGGAAGCGCTCTTCCGTGACGTGGTGCTGGCGAAGTCGGTCGATGCGTTTCAGCTGCACACGTACGACGACAGCGATGGCGACAAACGACTCGTTATCGCATTGGAGGTTGCTGACGGGAGTCTGGCCGAAGGTGCAGCGCACTGGACGCCGATTGTCTTCGATGCGCTCGCAACGGTGAATCAGGACTTCCGCGAGTCGAGACGGATGGTGCCAGAGGGGAAGGCGCCGACGATAGAGTTGCACGCGACGGGCACCGGCCCATTTGCTGGCGCAGATATTCGCATCAAGCGCACGTACGTCAAGCGGTAGTGCAGGGTCCATAAATAGGAGAGGTGCTGCCCTTCAAGCGTTCCAGTTGCCGTCGTGACTCTCCGGCGCGAAGTTTGACCGACTCATGACAGCCCCTGCCGACCTCTCCAAACTTCGCATCAATCGTGACGCGCCACCGCCTGCGGTGCGTGGCGCAGTCGTGCGCAATCTGATCCTGCTCATCGTCACGTCGATCTTGGTCGCTGCCGGTTGGTGGTACATGCAGCAGCGCGCTATTCCGCTCGTCCAGGTGGTCACCGTTGGACCACCCGTTGGCGTCAGTGCGGCCGGTACGGGCGGTGCCACAGCCGTCACGGCCAACGGATATGTGGTCGCGCGTACCAAAGCTTCGGTCTCGGCCAAGGCAGCAGGGCGCCTCGCTTATCTTGGCGTGAGCGAAGGGTCGTTCGTGAAGCAAGGTGTAGTGATCGCGCGACTCGATAACGCGGACTTTCAGGCAGCGATCGCGCAGGCGGAAGCCAATGTGGCGGCGAACGAGGCCAGTATTATCGAAGCCACGTCCGACCGCGACCAACTTGCGCGCGAAGCCAACCGGCAGCGCGACATGCGCGCTCAGAATGTCGCGCTCGTCTCGCAACAAGAATACGATGTGGCGGTCAGTCGGGTGGCGCAGGCCGAGGCGCGTGTGAACGCGGCCGCCGCACGCAAACGCGTCGCCGACGCGGGGCTCAAACTCGCCCTCGCGAACAACGACAACACGATCATTCGTGCACCGTTCACTGGCACCGTGTTGCGCAAAGACGCCGAAGTGGGTGAAGTGGTGGCGCCGAGTGTCGGCGGTGGACTAACGCGTGGCGCCGTGGTGACGATGGCCGACCTGACGACGCTCGAAGTGGAAGTGGACGTCAATGAGTCCTACATCGCACGCATCAGCAAGGGACTCAAAGCGCGAGTCACACTCGACGCGTATCCCGACACATCATTTCGCGGCGCTGTGCGACAAGTGGTGCCTACCGCCGATCGGCAGCGCGCGACCGTGCAGGTGAAAGTCTCGATCTCCGATCGCGACGCGCGCATCCTTCCGGAAATGGGTGCCAAGGTGGACTTTCTCTCACCCGAAGTGCCCGCCAGCACGACGAGCGCCGCGCGGCCCGTGGTGCGCGTACCGCAAGCCGCTGTGCGCGAAGACGGTGGCAAGAGTGTCGTTTGGCTGGTGCGCGGCGACCAACTCGTCCGTCGCGAGATCGATGCCGGTCCCGTCAGTGCTGGCTTTCGGGAGGTGCGCACGGGGTTGAACGGTGGCGAACAACTGCTGCTCGGCGGCGTGGAAAAGCCGAGTGAAGGGATGCGCGTAAAAGTTGGAGCGTAACCCAGGGTTATCGGCGCAGACAACGCAGCGTGCAGCGCACAGGCAGCACGCACGACATTGCACAGGAAACGGATCATGGCACTCGTAGAGATTCGCGACGTCTACAAGTCCTTCAAACGCGACACGCAGACGGTGGACGTCTACACCGGTCTGAATATCGACTTTGAGGAAGGCAGTTTTACGGCGCTGATGGGGCCGTCGGGATCGGGCAAGTCTACGCTGCTCAATCTGGTGGCGGGCCTCGACAAGCCAACCAGCGGCACGGTAAGCGTTGGTGGCGCAACCGTGAGCGCGATGAACACGTCGAAGCTCGCCGCGTGGCGTTCGCGCACGATCGGTTTCGTCTTCCAGTCGTACAACCTGTTGCCCGTGCTCACGGCGCAGCAAAACGTCGAACTGCCGTTGCTGCTGACCAATCTCAACAAGCGCGATCGCGCCGAACGGGTCAACATTGCACTCGGCGTGGTGGGTCTGTCGGATCGCCTCGATCACTATCCGCGACAACTGTCAGGCGGACAGGAACAGCGAGTGTCAATTGCGCGTGCCATCGTCGCCGATCCGCAGCTTATTTTGCTCGACGAGCCCACCGGACAGCTTGACGCCAAGAGTTCGGAAGAAGTGCTGACGTTGTTGCAACGCCTAAACGAAGAGTTCAATAAGACGATTATCGTCGTGACGCACGATGCGAAAGCGGCCGAACGCGCCAAGACGGTGCTGCATCTCGAGAAGGGCGTACTGGTGGAACGGAACGCTGCACTGAGTGGAGTTGGATGATGAAATTTTTTCCGCTCATCCTGTCCAACCTGCTGCGACATAAGCTGCGCACCACGCTCACCATCTTGAGCGTCGCCCTCGCGCTCTTTCTCTTTGCGTCGTTGCGCACTGTTGTCACGCAACTGGAGATTTCGAGTCAACTCGGCGCCGCGAATCGGATGATCGTGCAGAACGCCACCGCGTTCGTCTTTCCGTTGCCGCGGAGCTACGCCAGTCGGTTGGCCAGCGTACCACACGTGAATGGCGTCACCTGGGCGAACTGGTTTGGCGGCAAGTACGGCGATGGCAAGAAGTTCATTGCGCCGTTTGCTGTCGAGCCGGCAACGTATCTGGAGATGTACAAAAACGACTTCATTGTGCCGCCAGACCAGAAGGAAGCATTCTTGCGTGAACGCACCGCGGTAATTGTCGGCGAAGGGTTGCTCAAAGCGTTCGGCTGGAAGATTGGCGATAACGTCACACTGCAAGGAACGATCTTTCCCGGCGACTGGACGTTCACCATTCGTGGCACATACTCGCTTAAACAAGCCGCCTACGGCGACGAACAGTTTCTCTTTCACTACGACTATCTGTACGAGCGCAATCCAAACCGCGTGACACCCGGCTGGTTCATTCTGCGCATCGACGATCCCGCGCAATCTGGAACCGTGGCCAAAGTGATCGACGACCAGTTTCGCAACTCACCAGCGCCCACCAAGACGGGCACCGAACAGGCGTTCAGCGCCGGCTTCATGACCATGTTCGGCAACATTCAGCTGCTGTTGGGCACCATCGGTATGGCCGTCGTGTTCGCGATTCTCCTCATAGCCGCGAACGCCATGCTCATGAACCAGCGGGAACGCACCAGCGAAGTGGCGGTGCTCAAAACCGTCGGCTTCACAGACCGCACGATTTTCACTCTCGTCATTCTGGAGGCGGCGGCCATCGCACTCACCGGGGCCGCACTTGGCCTCGGTCTCGCGATCTTATTACCCAAAGCGACACACTTCAACGCGTTCGGATTCTTACCCGGTTTTCATGTTACCAACGGTACGGCGATGTTTGGTGCCGGCATCGCGTTGCTGATCGCCGTGTTGAGTGGATTCGCACCCGCATGGCAGGCGGCCAAGCTGCCGGTGGTGCAGGCGCTCCGGAGAGTCGAATGAAGATTCCGCTCATCTACAACGTGCGGAGCGTGTTGCAGCGCCCGATTTCCACCGCGTTCACAGCGCTGGGGATTGGGCTCGTCGTGGCCGTCTTTATCGCGATGCTCGCCCTCGCCAACGGCTTTGCGGCGGCACTCACCAAAACCGGTGGCGATGACAACGTCCTCGTGATGCGGAAAGGCGCCGACTCAGAGCTATCGAGCGGCGTGGCGCGAGAGGACATGAGCATCATTGCCAGCTCACCGCATGTGGCAGCCGGGAGTGATGGCAAGCCGATGGTGAGCCCCGAGTCGTACGTGGTGATCAACATTCCGCGCGTCGGTGCGGACACGACGGCGATTGCCAACGTAGTGATTCGAGGCGTCAGCGCGCGCGCCTTTGATGTGCGAAAGAATATCGTCGTCTCCGGCCGCCAGTTTGCCAGTGGGCAAAGCGAAATCTGTGTTGGCGAAAAACTTGTGCCACGGTTTCTGCACACTGCGATTGGCGACAAGATGCGGTTTGGTGGTCGTGACTGGACCGTGGTCTGTCACTTCAGTGCCGCAGGTTCGAGTTTCGAATCAGAAGTGTGGGGCGAGTTTGAGCAAATTCAGGGTGCCTTTCGCGCGAACAACGTCTATCAGTCGGTCACCTTTCGTCTCAAGGATCCGGCCGGTTTTGCCGAGGCTAAGCGTTCACTCGAAAGCGATCAGCGCTTGCAGATTGACGCGCATCAAGAGTCCAAGTATTACGCCGACCAGTCGAAGCTGCTGGGCAGCATTCTCAGTTTTTTGGCGATCATGATCACCAGTATCATGTCGGTTGGTGCCATCTTTGGAGCGGTCAACACGATGTACGCGTCGATCTCGTCGCGCACACCGGAGATTGCCGTGTTACTCACGCTCGGCTTCAAGCCGCGCAACGTGTTGCTTAGTTTTCTCGCCGAGTCGGCGGTGATCGCGTTGATTGGCGGCATTATTGGGTGTTTGATCGCGTTGCCTATCAACGGTATGGTCACCAGTACCACCAACTGGTCGAGCTTTAGCGAGATCGCGTTTGCCTTTCGCATTACGCCAACACTCCTGGCGTCAGGCCTGATCTTCGCCGTGGTGATGGGTGTGGTTGGCGGGTTCTTCCCTGCACGCAAAGCGAGTCGCATGCCTGTGGTCCAGGCACTTCGCTAGTCCGTCGCCTGACACACCCGTTGCCACTGGAGATCGACACATGCCGCGGATGAGTACGAAGCGCACCAACACCGTCTACTGGCGGAGCGCGTCGTTCACACGAGGTTACGGCCGAACGTCAACCACGGGCGTGCCACCATGCTCATTGGCGTACGCAATTATCAGGCGATCTGCCGTCGCGAGCGGAATGCCGTACAACTGCGCCGTCGCAATCAGCATATGATCCGCTGGATCGTTGTGTGATGCGCCATTGAGGCGAGTGCTCTGCATGAAGATGGACCTTGTCAGAGGGAGAAAACGAATCCCTGGCGCTTGCTCGGCTCGCTGCAACCAGACGGCGGAATCGACGGACAGAGTGAGTCGGCGTTTTGCCGCTTTGACGGCCACTTCCCAGTAGGAGATGTCTGAAACAAACAATCGCGTCTGTGCGCTGCTGCGGTCCAGCAATGCCGTTGTTGTTCGTGCCACCTGTGTTGCCTCTCCTTCGACGTGCCAGATCCAGACGTGCGTGTCGAGCAACAACGGCCCATCGTAGTCATGGAGATCGGACGGTTTCCACACTTTGTACGGAGTCCGCCTGGCCCCAGCGATCATCAGCCGAGGTCTCCCCATGCATCAAAGTCTGGTGAGACGATGTCGTCGTGGGCAACAACCGTCCCGCGCATGAATCCGAAAGCGCTTGGTACGCGCGTGCGCGGCGGCACCACGTGCGCGACAACCGTCCCGCGTTTGGTGATGGCGAGCTCCACGGCATTCGCGTGCACCTGATCGAGCAGTTGCAGACACGTGTCTTTGAACACCCCAGCCTTCACCTCAACGACCGGACGGGCGTCGAGATGGGTTGAGGCGCTTGGCGCAGGACGACGTTGTCGGGCCGGGACCATGTGCGTAGGAGTCGAGGGATGCAGTGTTTTGTGGCCATAGCCATAATGTCACGGCCAGTCTGTGCTGTCAACTCGGCGCCCGCACCTTCGCCGCCCAAGCCGACGAGGATTCACGTGGCCGGGGTGCGACTACTTCCGCCAGCCGCGCAAAGCGGTTGGGTGAGAATCTGCGGCCGCTCGCTGCGTGTTCTCTCTACCTGCCGCGCGACGCCCCGTTGACGAGCTACCGAAGAGGTCAAAGCTGAACGTGATGGACGAGATGCCGCCGTGGGCGAAAGCCCGTAGTCGGACGCGTACGCCAGCACGGTCTGCTGCACGATCGGTTCGGCGCACGACGTCGCTGGGCAATGAGGCCTCTGGGCGCTACTTTGTGCATATGCGAACCGTCGGCCTCAAAATCCTCAAGAACAAGCTCAGCGAGTACATGCGGATGGTGGCGAGCGGCGAAACCGTGCTCGTGACCGACCGCGACCGCGTCGTGGCCGAACTGCGCCCTCCTCACGGACGTGGGCCAACCATGACCGACGCATTGCTTGCCGATGCGATGCGCCGCGGTTGGTTGGCGGCGCCACTTGTCGCTCAAGGCGGGCCTCCGTCACGAGGTCCGGTGACAACGCTCGATACCTTGCTGCAGGAATTGCAGAAGGATCGTGACGAGCGGTGATTTATCTGGATACGTCAGTCGCGCTGGCGCACATCTTCGCCGAGGATCGTGTTCCTCCGGACGAGTTGTGGGACGAGACATTGGTCAGCAGTCGACTGCTGGAATACGAATTGTAGAATCGGATCCACGCGCGAGGTGCCGCTCGCACGCATGGCGCGCACGCGCGCGAGTTACTCCAAAGGGTCGCATTTCTGGAGTTGGTTCCGCCCGTGCTCGTGCGAGCGCTGGAACCGTTTCCGGTCGCCGTACGCATGCTGGACGCCCTGCACCTCGCGTCGGTCGTATTTCTGCAGACACAGCGTCAGGAGGTCGCCCTTGCAAGCTACGACCATCGTCTATTGGAAGCGGCGCGGAGACTGCGTATTCCAATCGCCGACGTATGAACGCGTACGCAATCCGCGGCCATTGTTCAGCGCGCAGTGATTGCGAGGGCACAGGGACGAAACTGCTTCTATGCCGAAGAGGTCGTCCGGCGGCGGCGCCCGACTGCACGCCGCCGCTACCCGTGCAACCCGTCTACAGGCCGAACGCTGTTCTGGCGTACAGATAGCGCCCGTTGAAGCCGAAGGGTGAGAGACCAGAGTACCGAAATACCCCGAACGTCCCCTGGCCCGCATAGTTCGTCGCCAAATCGCCGCGATCCTTATTCTGATCGGGATACACGTCGAACAGGTTATCCGCGCCGAGTGTGAGCGTGGCGCGATTGAAGAACCGATAGGATGCGCTCACGTCGGAAATGAACTTGGCGCTGTACGTCTGGTTTGGTACCTGACGGTTCGTTCCGGTGGCCAGTGCCGCAATCGACGTGACTTCCCCGAAGCGCTGCGTGCGCACGGTCAGCGAAAACCGCTTGCGATCGTAGTTGGCGGTGAGCAACAGGTTGTTGCGCGGCTGTCCAACTTCAATACGTCCACGCTCGGCCTGCCCAAATAGCTGCTCATTCAGGTTGCCGAGTTGCGCCGGTGTATTCACGACGACCTTCGTCACCTTGGTTCGATTCTGATTGTAGCCAGCGGTGAGTCGGAGCACGCCGGCTGATTTGAAATCGAGCCCGTAGTTGGCCACGACATCAAGGCCGCGGGTCTTCGTGTCGATCGCGTTGGTGAAGTAGCGACCGCCGTTGACCGCCGGAAACCCATTCGCCGCGAAGAACGCCTGGATGCCCGTGCCGATGAAGTTTTCCGACAGCACGATCCGGTCGGTAATCGCGATGTTGTAATAGTCCGCGGTGAGCGTAAACGTGCTCACGGGCTGCAGGGTGATGCCGCCGCTAATGTTGACGGAATTTTCAGGCTTGAGATCGGTTGCGCCGAGCAGCCGCGCTTCGCGACTCGCAACCGGCAGCGTCTTGATGTCCACCGGCTGGCCATTGACGAATGTGGTGGCCTGTGAGGTGAAGAAGCTTTGCTGCAGCGACGGTGCGCGAAATCCGGTGGCGAAGGCGCCGCGAAACGCGAATTTTGGTGTGGGTGCGAATCGACCGGTCAGCTTGCCCGTGGCTTGCGAACCGAAGTCGGAGAAATTCTCCACACGTCCGGCGAAGCCCACAAGCAGCTGCTTGCTGAGATCGCTTTCAAGATCGACGTACGCTGCGAATGCCGTTCGGCCTTCGTTCTTGGCGTCAGTCGGCGTGAAGCCCGGAAACACTTGCGAACCTGGAAGCGCTGGTGTGGTCGCGCCCGAGGCATTGCGCACCGGAGTGCCGGCTTCGTCGAGTACGGGGCTGCCACCGTTCTGATACGAGGCGAGTTCGCCCGCCGTGATTTTGTAGTTCTCCCAGCGGAACTCAGCGCCGGTGGAGGTGCGCAGTGGCTTGCCACCGGGGTTGAATTGGCGCGAGAGATCGAAGTTTGTCAGCGCCTGTCCGAAACCGAGGGTGCCCGCGTCAAACGTGGTCGGCGATGCCAGTCCGAGCGACGCATTGTTGGAGTTGCTGATGACGAACTGGAAGGCATTGCTGCCGTAGACCTCGCTCAGGTCCCACTTCCATCCGCGGGCCACACCCTTGGCACCGACGCTGAATGACAGGTCATTGATGTTGCTTTGGATGTCCGGCAGAAAGCCATTCGGATAGAGCTTTCGCACCACCTGCGTAGTCTGCGTCGGCCGCCGAAAGAATCCCGTGGACCGTCCGTCACGCCGACCGAGCGCACCAAAGGAGTAGAGCTGCGTCCCATTTTGCAGATTGAACCCCCCGTTGAACATGCCAACCACGTCCGCCATGGCGGCATCGCCGGACCAGTGTGTGAAGCGATTGGCTGTTGCTTCGCGCGCGTCGGTCGCCGAAAACTGCACGCGCGGATCGTCGAAGCTGCGGTTGGTCATCGCGCGGTTGCGATACTCGATGCCTCCGTGCAGATAGCTGCCAGATCCCCAACTAAGCCCATCGTCCGCCGCGATCGCCACATTGCCACCGTCGGTGCGCTTGCCCAGCCCCTCGACATTGGTGTTGAACTGCCCGCTCTGCAGCGACACGCCTCCCGCGCTGGCGCCCTTGAGGATGATGTTGATCACGCCGGCGATCGCGTCGGATCCATACTGCGCCGCTGCGCCATCACGCAAGATTTCGATGCGGTCAATCATCGACGCCGGAATGGCGTTGAGATCCACTGCGGACGTGCCGCGTCCAATGGTGCCATTGTTGTTGATCAGCGCGCTGGTGTAGCGACGCTTGCCGTTGACCAGCACCAGCGTCTGGTCTGGGGCGAGACCACGCAAGGTGGCGGGGCGTACATGGTCGGTACCGTCGGCGACGGCGGGGCGTGGAAAGTTGAGGGATGGCGCCGCCGCCTGCAGCATCTGCGCGGTTTCGACGCGGCCTGTCGATCGCAACTCCGTGGTGTTGATGACATCGACAGGGACCGGGCTCAAGACCACGGTGCGATCACCAGCACGGGAGCCGGTGATCGCCACTTGTTCGAGCTGTGTGGTGGACTTGCTCAATTCAAAGTTGCGCGTCAGCGTGCGCCCTGCCACGACCACCACGGTATCGCGTCGGCTCGTGTAGCCCAACAAGCGCACACGGAGCTCATACGTGCCCGGCTTGACGAGCACGCGGTAGCCGCCATCGGCCCGCGTGATCCCGCCGGACATGGTGGTGGCGAAACTGACAGACGCGCCGGCCAGTCCGTCGGTTGTACCGGTCGCGGTTACTCTCCCTTCAACAGTTCCAGTAGTTTGCGCGCTCAGTAGTGCCGTCGAACCGAACTCGACGACGAACAACACAGGCATCAATACGGGCAGCAGGCGGCGTGGTCGCAACATCAGGTGCGCTCCTGTGAGTGAAGGACGGGGTTTGGATGGTCTGCTGCACAGACTTAGCAGTTCAGCTATCAAAAGCGCAATACGTCGACGGGGGCCTCACCGGCACCGTCGGCGACTCACTGGAGGCTGTGGTCGTCCACAGTCCGCAAAGGTGCTCATCCACAGCCCGCGCGGTACCTTCCCCGTATCGGCGAATCGTTGACCGCGTCAGGCGGTTCGCGCCGACATCACTTGAGGCGTCAATGGCCGCACGTCGTTCGCCACCGCTCCTCCCGATCGCCCTGGCCGTCGGGTTATTGCTCGTGCTGGTACCGATCGCCGTCGGTCTGCTGGTGGACCTGTGGTGGTTTCGCGAAATCGGATTCGAAGTGCTGTTCACCCGCGCCTGGGTCAGCCGCATTCTCGTATTTCTTGCCGTGGCCGCGGTCGTCGGCGGCGTCATCTACCTCAACCTGGCCTTCGCCCAGCGAGGTGTGGTGCCGGATTCCGTTGGACTGCGTCTGCACACGCCACAAGGCGATCTGACGATCAATTTCGGCGATCGACTGCGCAGGCTGTCGAAGCCCGCAGCGATCGCGGTGGGCTTGTTCTTCGGACTTGGCGCGAGCGCGCTCTGGGAAGTTGTGCTGCTGGCGGTGAATCAGACCGCGTTCGACGTGCGCGACCCGATCTTTGGGCGGGACATCGGATTTTACGTGTTCACGCTGCCCGCGCTGTCCGCCGTGCTCGGTGTGCTCGCCAGTCTCGCCGTCATTTCGCTCGTCATCACCGCGTTCGTCTACTTCGCGCGCGGCGACATCGTGGTCCTGCCGCAGCGGCTGCGTATCGAACCGACAGCCGGTCGGCATCTGTCGTTCGTGCTCGCGTCGTTGTTCGTGATCTGGGCGATACAGCTCTGGTTCGTCGATACCGCGAATCTGTTGTTCTCGACGACGGGACCGCTCGTTGGTGCGTCGTACACGGACATGCACGCAACACTGCCGGCGCTCCGGCTGGCCGCGATCACCGCGGTCGTCGCAGCGATTGCCGTTGTGGTGGGCGGCATCCGTCATCGCTTCGCCTTACACGCCGCAGTGGCGCTGGTGGTGTACGCGGGTGTGTCGGCGGTCGGGCGATTCCTTGTGCCAACCGCGATCCAGAAGTTCATCGTCGCGCCCACCGAACTCACGCGTGAAGAACCGTACCTGGCGCACCACCTCGAGGCCACACGGCGGGCGTGGGGCATTGACCAGGTCGAAGTGCGCGACCTGGGCGGCGAGGCAGACCTGACGCTCGAATCCCTTCGCGCCAATGCGCCAACGATCGACAACGTGCGGTTGTGGGACCGGGCGCCGCTCCTGCGCACGTTCAGCCAAATTCAGGAGATTCGCACCTACTACGATTTCGTCTCGGTGGACGACGACCGCTACTGGATTGATGGACGATACCGGCAGGTGCTGTTGTCGCCACGCGAACTCAACTCAGCGACGCTGCCCACGCGGACGTTCATCAACGAGCACCTCACCTTCACACACGGTATGGGGCTGACACTCAGTCCCGTGAATCAGGTGACGGCGGAAGGATTGCCCGTGTTGTTCGTCAAGGACTTGCCGCCATCGACAAGCGGATCGCTGCGCGTGACGCGGCCGCAGATCTACTATGGCGAACTCACCGACCAGTTCGTGTTCGTCAACACCAAGCAGAAAGAATTCGACTACCCGTCGGGCGACCAAAACATCTATCGCACGTATGACGGGAAAGGGGGCGTGGTGGCTGGTGGCCTGCTGCGCCGGGCCATTCTGGCGGCCCACTTCGGGCAGTCGAAGATTCTGCTCTCCGGCGACATCACGGCGGACAGCCGCATCCTGTACCACCGCAACATTGTCGACCGCGCACGAAAGGCGTTTCCGTTTTTGCGCTTCGATCGCGATCCGTACATGGTGATCGCCGCCAACGGTTCACTGCAGTGGATCCTCGACGCCTACACGGTCTCCAGTCGCTATCCGTATGCGTACCGCGCCACCGATGGCACGTCGTACATCCGCAACAGCGTCAAGATCGTTATCGATGCGCATGATGGCACCATCACGCCCTACCTGTCTGATCCCACCGATCCGGTGATGGCCAGCTGGGCGAAGATCTTCGCGGGCGTCTTCGTGCCGCTGGAGAACATGCCGGCCGATCTGCGCGCGCATCTGCGCTACCCGGACGACCTCTTTCGAGCGCAAACGGCACGCTACGTCACGTATCACATGAACACGCCGGCGACGTTCTACAATCGCGAGGACGAATGGCAGATTCCGGTCGTGACGCGCAACGAGCAAACCGTACCGTTCATGCGTCACATCGTCATGCGACTACCCGATGAGAAGGACGCCGAGTTTATCTACATGGCGCCGTTCACACCGCGCGGCAAGGACAATCTGGCCGCCTGGATGGTGGCGCGAAACGACGGCGCCGCCTACGGCAAGCTGCGCGTCTATCGGTTTCCGCGACAGAGTCTGGTGTACGGCCCGCGGCAGATCGAAACGCGTATCAATCAGGACACCGATATCTCACAACAGGTCTCGCTCTGGGATCAGCGTGGCTCGCAGGTGATTCGTGGCGACCTGCTGGTCATTCCCATCGACAAGGCACTGCTCTACGTGCAGCCGATGTATCTGCAGTCCGAAGGCGGGCAAATTCCCGAACTCAAACGTGTCGTGGTGGCCTACCAGAATCAGGTCATCATGCGCGAAACACTGGACGCGGCGCTCTCCGATATGTTCGGTGGCCGCGTCGATGCGAATCGACCAACGGTGGTCGCCGCCGCGGTGGATAGTGTGGCAATACCGCGCGTACCGGCCGCAACCGGCGGCGTGATTGATGCCGCGTCACGAGCGGCGATCGCCGAGGCGCGACGACACTATCAAGCAGCGATGGCTGCGCAGCGGCAGGGTGACTGGGCGCGCTACGGGGAGGAGATCCGGCAACTCGGCGCACAACTGGAACGGTTGGGGGGAAGCCGACGGCCGTGACATGCGCACTGCGCGCATCAGTGCCGTCCCATCTTCGGCACATCCTTGCCAAGTGCCGTCGCCAAGTCGATGGCGTGCTCCTGCTCGTCTTTGAGAATTTCGCGAATATGTTCAGAGATCGCGTATTCGCCAAGCGCTTCGCACTGCGCGACGCGGTCGCGGTATTGGCGAATGGTATCGGTCTCATTGTCGAGGTCAAACTGCAGCAAATCTTCGGCGCGGTCTGACATCTTCACCGGCTTTGCGGTCACTGTCGGGGTGCCGCCGAGGTAATCGACCATTTTGGAGACGATGAGTGCGTGGCGCAGCTCTTCGCTGGCATGCACTTCCAGTTCCTTCGCGATCGACATGTACTTCGCACCCTTGATCACCTGCGAATACGCCACGTAGGCGATGATCGCCTGATACTCGCGCGCCAGGTCTTCATTCAGCAATTCGATCAGGCGCTCTCGGGTGATGGTCTCGCTCGAGGACGAGTCGGTGCGGCGAGTGGCGGATGTGCGGGCAGCGCGTTTCTTTGCAGGCATAGAGGGGCTGTGTGCGGATGTTGCAATGTTTACATAAAAACGGCGCCGCCGTGGACGCGGCGAGGACACAATGCACGCTATATGGCTCGGCAAAAGTGCGCTATCACCCGTTGGGATGACCCGCGAGGACGGTGATGCATACCGGTGACGAGCACCGCCGACTACGCGTCTAAA
Organism: Gemmatimonadaceae bacterium; assembly: GCA_043718595.1. Taxonomy (GTDB): domain Bacteria; phylum Gemmatimonadota; class Gemmatimonadetes; order Gemmatimonadales; family Gemmatimonadaceae; genus Gemmatimonas. The sequence goes on along the minus strand of JAYSVL010000281.1, from coordinate 4,589 downwards.
TAGGACTGCTCGTTGTGCAGGCGAATTCCGCTGGTACCCCTCTCGTCAATTGCGTGTCCGATCTTTCGCTGTCATCTCCGGGCTCGTCAGCGCCGCGCGCTGGCACCGTCCGTCTCGCCGAGGTACTGTCTGCGCTCACGTATGCGCTCGATCTGACCGAGGGACAACGTCCCGGTCACACGCTGCGCACGGCGCTGATCGCCATGCGTTTGGGCGACGAGCTCGGGTTTGACGCGTCAACCAAAGGCGCGCTCTACTATGCGTCGCTGCTCAAAGACGCTGGCTGCTCCAGCAACGCCGCGCGTATGGCGGCCCTGTTCGGATCGGATGATCAGTCGGTCAAGCGCGACATGCGGTTGGTGGACTGGAACGATCGTTGGCGCATGGCGATGCGCACCGCGCGCAATTGTGGCATTGGTCGGAACCCCATCGCGCGCATCCAGCACTTTCTCCGCATCGCGGGAACGCCCCGCATGACGCGTGAGATAATTCAGGCTCGCTGCGAACGCGGCGCACAAATTGCCGTCGCACTCGGCTTTCCGTCGGCGAGTTCGGAGGCGATCGCGCACGTTGACGAACACTGGTGCGGTCTCGGTCATCCGGTCGGTCTTGCCGGTGATGAGATACCGTTGCTGTCGCGCGTATTGCTGCTGGCGCAAACGGTGGAAGCGTTCTTCACCGAGCATGGGGTTGATGCCGCATTGTGCATGGCGACGACCCGTCGCGCCCGCTGGTTTGATCCGGCGTTAGTCGATCGCGTGGTGCGCTGGCGCAAGGATCGCGCATGGTGGGCCACCATCGCCGACGCCGATCATCTCGGCGATGCGGTCGTTGCCCTCGAACCTGGCGCGTTGCCGCAAGCCGCCGACGATGATCGACTCGACGCCATTGCGTATGCATTCGCCGCCGTGATCGACGCAAAAACGCCCTTTACGTATCGGCATTCCACCAACGTTGCGCGATACGCCGTCGGTATTGCAACATCACTAGGCGCGGACGACAACATGGCGCGAGATATCCTGCGTGCCGGCTTGTTGCACGACATCGGCAAACTCGGTGTGTCCAACCGTATTCTCGATAAACCGGGTAAGCTCACCGACGACGAACGGCACGAAGTGCAGAAGCATCCGCGGTGGACGCTGACAATTCTGGAACGCGTTCCGGCGTTTCGTCATTTCGCCGACGCCGCCGCGCAACATCACGAACGCATTGACGGCAAGGGCTATCCGTGGGCGCTGCCGGGTGCCCGACTCGATTTCACTGCGCGCGTGCTGGCCGCGAGTGACGTGTACGAAGCGCTCACCGCGGACCGACCGTATCGTGACGGCATGACGGTCGAAAAGACACTCGGCATCATGCGAGCGGATCGGGGGACTGCCTTCGACAGCGCCATTCTCGATGCGACGGCATCACTTGGTGAGCAGGGCACGCTGGCCATGCTCGCGGCGTCGGCCGACGATGCGATTGCGCGTTTGCAGTCGTCACGAGTGGGAAACGTACGCGAACGGACTATGCGCGTGGCATAAGCAGATGCGTTGGCGTGGGTAGGCATGCAACGATTTGGTGACAGCAATTCCAAAGAGGTGCGCTATCATGCGCCATGTCCCGCTCCATTCCCCATCCCCCTTGCGCAACAGGCGCCGCCGAGCTGACTCTATGGGTATGCCCGCGCATACGCAGATGTATTACACCGTCGACGAAGTGCTCGCGTTCCCAGAAGACGGGAACAAGTACGAGCTTATCTTCGGTGAGCTGGTCGTGAGCCCAACGCCGCGAGTATGGCATCAGGAAATCGTGATGAGACTCACGTATATCTTACACGACTACTGCAAGAGCGAGCCCAGTATAGGCAAGGTGTACTGCGTCGGGGCTGATCTCAGTTGGGGACGCACCGATACGATCACACAACCGGATATCTTCGTGCTGCCGCCTGAGCATTACGGGATCGACAACTGGGCTGACGTTCGTCACATCCCGCTCATCACCGAGGTGCTGAGTAAATCCACTGCGCGCCACGACCGTTACGGCAAACGCATTGTCTACCGTGATCAGCGTGTCGGTACGTACTGGATCGTCGACGCCGACAAACACTTCGTGGAAGTGTGGACGCCAGACGCGCAGTTCCCGCATGTCGAGCGCGAACGATTGACATGGGCGCCGCCAGGTGCGTCGCAACCACTCAGCATCGACCTCGAGGTACTGTTCCGCAAAGACTGAGCACGGCGCGGTGCAGACTCGAAAGTGCCAGTCCATGACCGACGAATAGACGTCCCCGAGAATCTCGAGACTCTGCGATCAGTTTTTGCGCACGCGCCAGATGGTGTTGCCCACGTCGTCCGCCACAAGCAGTGCACCGTCACCAGCGACGGCGACACCAACCGGCCGACCCATCGCGTCACCGTTCTCGGCAAGAAATCCCGTCAACACGTCAAGTGGAGTGCCACTCGGCATGCCACTGGTGAAGGGCACGAAGATCACGCGGTAACCACTGGCTGTTTCGCGATTCCACGAGCCGTGCTGTCCGACAAACATGCCGTTGAGAAACGGTGCGCCAAGGGATGCGCCGCGTGACGATGCGAGTCCAAGTGACGCGGTATGCGCGCCGAGTGCGTAGTCGGGCACAATCGCACGCGCGACGAGTTCGGGTTGGCGCGGTTTGACACGCGTGTCGACGTTCGTCCCGAAGTAACTGTACGGCCAACCATAGAACCCGCCATCGCGCACGGCGGTCATGTAGTCGGGCACCAGATCATCACCGAGTTCGTCCCGCTCGTTGACGCTCGCCCACAACGCGCCGCGCTCAGGCTCGATCGCCAAACCGGCCGCGTTGCGTAGCCCGGTCGCGAACAGCCGATGACTGCGGGTCGCGACGTTCACCGCCCACACCGATGCGCGATCGATCTCAGCGTCCATGCCTCGTTCGCCGACATTGCTGTTGCTGCCCACGCTCACGTAGAGCGTCGACCCGTCTGCGGACGCGACGACGGTCTTGGTCCAATGATGATTGATCGGACCCGCCGGAAGTTCCACAACGGTTTCGGCCGCTACGACGATGCGCGTGTCGCCGTTGACATACGGGAATCGCACCAGCGCGTCGGTGTTGGCCACGTACAGCCACCCATTAAGCAGCGCGATCCCGAACGGCGAACGCAAATCATCCCGCAATACGAACCGTTGTTCGGCAACGCCATCCTTGTCGGCATCGCGGAGCAGCGAGATGCGGTTCGCACTTGGCGCACCTGATCCGCCCTTCTTCTGATACCGCCGAAAGAACCAGCCTCTGATGCCGGAATTGTTCGACGGCGGTGCGTTCGCTTCCGACACCAACACGTCGCCGTTCGGCAACGTGTAGACGAATCGCGGATGGGCGAGCCCGGACGCAAATGCGTTGACCGTGGTACCAGCCGCGCCCTGCGGTGTGGCCCCTGCTGGCCAACCAACCGCCTTCGCGACATTGATCGTCGGGATGAGCGTGCGCATTGGCGCGGGCAGCGTGGGGTGTGCACCAGTGCTCGCCGCAATGGGCACGCTGGTCGTCCTGCAGGCAAGCAGCACGGCACTGAACACGGACAACAAACTTAGTCGGGAGAACATGGCGAACGGTACGAACTACGACGCGCCCCCGGTATCGCCCGAAGGGGCGATGCACCACCCCGTGAGCCGGTTCGTGAACAATTGGGGTTACGGCTGTTGATGGGACGCGCACAGTCACCGTCCACACCACCCTTCCATTGGAGTTCACGCCATGTCTCGCACGTCCCGCATCACTCCGTTAGCCAAGTGCGCCGTCGCGCTCGCGCTGATCACCGCGTCGGCAGCACACGCCCAGCAGCGTTTCGTCACTGTCACAATCAGCAACGTAGCGCCCACAAACAGTGTCAGCTTTGCACCGCTGCACCTCGGCTTTCATAGCGGTGTGTTCGACGCATTCAACAATGGACAAGTCGGTGGCGCGGGCATCGTCTCTGTCGCCGAGGGCGGTGCCGGCGGGCAGTGGCAGACCGATTTTGCGGCCGCCGACCCCAACGCTGTGCGAGGCACCATTGGCATGCCGCTCTTTCCCGGCCAAAGCCGCTCGCAAAACTTTCTCGTGAACAACACCACGCTCAATCCGTTCTTCACCTTCGCCACGATGGTCATTCCGAGCAACGACCTTTTTCTCGGCAACGACAGCCCAACCGGCATTCGGCTGTTTGACAACATGGGCAACTTGCTCATCAACAGCCTCAGCCAGTCGGTCGGACAGATCTGGGACGCAGGGTCCGAAGCCGCTGATCCGCTGAACGCGGCCTTCGTTATGGGTGGCACCAACGCGCTCCGCACCCCGCAGAATGGCGTGGTCTCGTTCAGCGCCACGGAACTCAACGTCTTCAACGGCGTCACCACGGGGGCAGGCTACGTGTTCAGCAACAGCCAGCTCAGTCCGAATACGGCGATCTACCGGATCGACTTTCAATCCAGCGTGGTACCAGAACCAGGTACCGTTGTCCTGCTCAGCGCCGGTTTGATGACACTGGCACTCGCAGCCCGTCGCAAGCGCTCGCAGGGCTGACGGCTCACCGGTCGCAGGTGTTCACGCACCCGTGGAT
>JAYSVL010000029.1:0-8481 GCA_043718595.1 Gemmatimonadaceae bacterium | reverse complement strand
CACACACGGAGCACGACATATGTCAGTCACCAAGCGCAAGAAATCTCCGCTGACGCGCGAGGTACTGCGCCGACTTGCGGGCCCAACGTCCTACGAACGCGGCGAAGCCTACGCGGCTAGTGGTCGTGTCGGCGACATCGCCGAAGACGGCGGTCACATCACGGCATACGTGCGTGGCGAGATGCGCTACAAAGTGAGTCTCTGGTGCGCGCGCGCGCCGGTCACCTACAAATGCTCCTGCCCGATTGGCCTCGAAGGTGCGTGCTGTAAACACTGCGTTGCACTCGGTCTCGTGTGGTTGGATCGCGAACCGGGCGCGGCGGCAATGTCCACCACACGAGTCGCGAAAAGCAATGCCACCGCGAAGCAACGCACGCGCGCCGAGCGTCCGCTCACTATGCAAGACGTGCGTGAGCACCTTTCGGCCCAACGCGCCGATGCGCTCGTCGAACTGCTCATGCAGCATGCCATGCGCGACGAAAGCCTTCGTCAGCGACTGATGCTGGACACCGCGAAAGCGACGCGTACCGGCATCAACATCGACACCTACCGACGCGCACTCGACAGTGCGATCGATATCGGCGACTATGTACCGTATCAAGAAGCCAGTGGGTACTTCGAGCGCATCGACGATGTGCTCTCGTCGATCGCGGAGCTGAGCGATTCACATCCAGCGGCCGTGATCGAGCTGACCGAGTATGCGCTCACGCGGATGGAGCAGGCCATTGAATCCATCGATGATTCGGACGGCGGCACCAGTGACATTCTCCACCGAATGCATGAACTCCACCTCGCGGCGTGTGCCAAGGCTCGCCCGGATCCGGAGGCTTTAGCGCACACACTGTTCGAACGGGAAATGGAGAGCGAGTGGGACGTCTTCTCCGGTGCCGTGCTGCGATACCACAAGCTACTCGGCGCACAGGGACTGGCAACGTACCGAGCGCTTGCAGAGTCAGCGTGGAAACGTGTACCTGTGCTGCGCGCCGGTGACCAGATGCGCCGTAACGAAGACGGTCGCTTCCGCATCACACAGATTATGGTCGCGGTGGCGACACTGTCGGGAGACGTTGAGGCGCGCGTTGCTGTGTTGCAGCGCGATCTGTCATTCGCATATCAGTATCTGGTGATCGCCGATCTGTACGAGGCAGCCGGTAAGCGTGACACTGCGTTGCACTGGGCCGAGCAGGGCGTGGCGGCGTTTCCCGATCGCACCGACAGTCGACTGCGCGATTTCCTTGTCACGCAGTACTGGCGACGCAGTCGCAATGCGGAGGCGATGTCGCTTTTATGGAAGAACTTTGAGGACCGGCATGCACTGGAGCCCTACATCGCGCTGCACGCAGGTGCGACACGCGCGGGCAGGAAACGCGCGGACGCGAAACACGCGAGTGACTGGATCACATGGCGGGACAAAGCGCTCAACGCCATCCGCGTGAGCATGTCGGCGCGCGACGGATCGCGCAGCGTGTGGCACGCTATCGACGGCTCATTGCTCGTACAGATATTCATGTGGGAGAAAGACCATGAAGCCGCGTGGCGCGAGGCGCAGGCATCGGGTTGTAATGACAGCCTCTGGATGGATCTCGCAAAGCTGCGTGAGCAATCACATCCGGCCGACGCGGTCGGCGTCTATCAACGTGCGGTGGATCGCGTGCTGGCACCGACGAACAGCCGTACATACCCGGACGCCGTAAGTCACGTGCGCAAAGTCGCCCGCGTCATGAAGGCCGCCAACCACATCGAGGCCCTACGCGACTATCTGATGGCGCTGCGCACTCGGCATAAGGCCAAGCGGAATTTTATGCAGTTGCTGGATGCGGCGAAGCTTTGACTCGTCTCACTGAATTCTGAGATGTCACTCTCGTTGTTGAATCACCACTTCCGCAAGTTTCGGCGGGTGTAGCACGACTGCTTCCACCCTCGTCCACAAACGTAGTGATGCCGATCTAGCCTAACAGAGACCGCCGCGACAGATCAGTATTGTGCGCCGAGGAAGACTAGTATATTACGCCGAGAATGACTACTATGAGCATCATTGACGGCCGAAAGAGATCGGCCTCAGTCACCCAACGTATCTTATCGTGACCGCATACGACCCTCGCATCGTCGACAGGGAATTGGACGAGCTGCTGACCGAAGCGGCCGCCGTCGCCATCGAAGGCGCCAAAGGGGTGGGGAAGACTGCCACCGCGATGCGACGCGCCACCACGATTTTGGCGCTCGACGATGCCGTTCAGCGCGAAATCGCAGCCGCAGATATCCACGCGGCGATCAGGCGACCACCGCCGGTTCTCCTCGACGAGTGGCAACGCCTTCCCGCACTCTGGGACGCTGTGCGTCGAGCGGTTGACGAGGACGACAGCCCGGCGCGCTTTCTGCTGACCGGCTCAACCGCACTCGCAGCGCCGCCAACACACAGCGGCGCTGGCCGAATTCTTCGCGTGCGCATGCTGCCTCTCTCGCTCGCCGAGCGCGGCTTGGGAGCGCCGACGGTGAGTCTGCGCGCGCTCATGAGCGGTTCTCAGCCCGGCCTCCATGGCAACACGTCGGTCCAACTGGCGGACTACGCGGAAGAAATCGTCGCCTCAGGTTTTCCAGCCATTCGACGACGGACCGGCCGCACGCGAACGGCACAATTGGACGGCTACCTTGCCCGCATCGTCGATCAGGACTTCGCGGAAGCGGGGTATGCGGTTCGACGGCCCGCGCAGCTCACGCATTGGCTGCGCGCGTACGCGGCGGTAACCGCAACCGTCGCCACACTCGAAACCATCCGTGATGCGGCCACCAGCGACCGCGCAGACAAACCCGCCAAGGCAACCAGCGAAGCCTACCGCGACGTGTTGACGCGGCTGTGGGTGCTGGATGCCGTCCCGGCGTGGCTACCGACGCACAACCTCATCGCCGAGCTGACACAGGCGCCCAAGCACCATCTCGTCGACCCGGCGCTCGCCGCACGCTTGCTCGGTGTGACCCGCGACTCGATGCTGCAGGGGATTGCAACTACACGCGGTCCCTCCGGCGGCGTGCTCGGCGCGTTGTTTGAGTCGCTTGTGACGCAGAGCGTGCGCGTGTATGCGCAAAGTGCGGAGTCGAGTGTGCACCACTTGCGTACGGCGCGCGGTCGTCAGGAGGTGGATCTAATTGTGCGTGCACCAGACCACCGGATCGTAGCAATTGAAGTCAAACTGTCGTCGACGGTGAACGATGATGACGTGAAGCATCTCCGCTGGCTGCGTGCACAACTCGGGGCTGAACTGGCCGACGCGATTGTGGTGACGACTGGTCCAAGCGCGTACCGTCGGGCGGACGGCATCGGTGTTGTCCCGGCCGCGTTGCTCGGGCCGTGACCGGGAAGGATCACACTCGAGGACACCGCGCGAAATTCGATGAGCAAGTTAGCGTCGCATGCCACTGGCGATCCCGCGATGATGAGTCCTCTTTACCCCATGCTCCACCCCCTCGTCCGCTGGCTCGGTCGTCGCTGCCTTCGCTGGTTCTACCGCGAACGCTGTGTACTCGGTCGGGTGAACATCCCCGCCACTGGCCCAGTCCTCCTCATCGGCAACCATCCCAATGACATCCCCGACAGCCTCCTCGGCTATCTGAGCACGCACCGCCCCGTCCGCTATGTCGGTACCATTTCCGGCGCGGATACACCCACCGCCAGAGCCACCTATCGCGGACTTGGGGTCATTCCAGTCGCCCGCATCCGCGACGCTCGCAAGCAACGCGAACTCGGCGTCGACATCGCGGCCACCAACGAGGCGGCGTTTCAGTCAGTCACCGCGGCGCTTACTGCCGGAGACATGGTGGCAGTGTTCCCGGAAGGAGGCGTTGTCGATGAGCCATCAATGGGTCACTTTCGCAGTGGTGTTGCGAAAATGGCGCTAGACTGTGCTGTAAATGGCGCTAAAACTGGCGTGAGCATAGTGCCGATCGGCGTACACTATGATGCGCCGAATACGGCCAGAACCGACGTCACGGTCGTCATCGGTACGTCATTTGCGCTGGACCTTTGGGTGGAAGGCTACCACGCCAGGCGGACCATCGAATCGCCTGCACCGCAGTCCGCCCAACGCGAAAATACCCTCCTCGCCATCGCGCTCCGACACCGGATGCGCGAGGCACTGCTGATGGTCACCCGAAACGCGCCCACGTGGGAGCAGGCGCACGCACGCGACCGGCTGGCTGCGCTTGTCGGCGCGCTTCACTCAACCAGCGAGATTACACCCCTCGCGGCCGCGGCTGCGGTGCAACACGCGTGCGCCGAGTTCTTGAATCCATCGAACCCGGGCAGCGCCGACGCCGACTTTGTCGTGGACTCGCGACTTGGCGTCGCAGCGCGAAACAACGGGCCACGCGACGAGATCGTCCGCCTGGCCGACGACCTTTCTTCCACCGTCGCACGCGCGGGCGGTCTCGCCCAATCTCCGCGTGACTGCGCACGCGTACTTCATGCAGCGGGCGTGCAAAGTGTCGCCCCCGCATGGCCGTCATTGTTCGTCATCGTAGTGTCAGCACCCTTCGCATTCGTGGGCCTTGCCGTCCACGCACCAATGCTCGCCGTCATCTGGCGCCGCGCCCGTCGCATCGCTGCCGACCGCGCCGAACTGGTCGGGAAAGCGTTCGTGTCCGGCATCTTTCACATGGTCGCGTGGTACGCAGCACTTGGCGTCACGATCGCGATTGCGCTCGACACGCAAGGCGTGTCGGCGTGGTACGCCCTGCTCGTCGTGACGGTGCTGCCCAGGCTCGGCGATCTTGGGTTGTGGTGGAACGATGCCGTTACCGCCTGGTGGCTTCGCGCACGGGTGAGACAGCTGCCGACATCCGAACGCGACCGGTTGTGTGCAGCAGCCGACTCGCTGCGCGAGGCATGGCGAGCGGGTGACGATAGCTGGAGGGACCATGAACGCACGTGGCATCGTCGCGCTGCAGATTGACGACTGCGCGCGCGCGGGATATACTTCGGATATCCCTGACCCAAGGTGGCGACCGATGATTGTGAAAATCCAGAAGTGGGGCAACAGTCAAGGACTCCGCCTCAGCAAAACCCTCTTGGCGGATGCAGAGATCGACGTCGGGGATTCCGTCGATGTTGCGGTGCATCAGGGCGCGTTGGTTGTGACACCGATCCGGCGTGTGCGAGGCGGACACGACCTGCGCGCGCTCGTCCGCCGCATCCCGAGGGACCATGCGACGCAAGAGGTCGACTGGGGCTCGCCAGTTGGGCGAGAGGTCTGGTAGTGGCCGACTATGTTCCGCGGAAGGGCGAGCTGATCGCCCTTACCTTCGATCCACAGTCAGGGCACGAACAGCGTGGCCGCCGACCTGCACTCGTCGTCAGCAACGATCTGTTCAACAAACATACAGGACTCTGCATCGCCTGTCCGATCACCAACACGCAGCGCGACCATCCATTCCATGTTGCTATCCCGGCCGGCGCCAACGTGACGGGTGTGGTGATGGTGGATCAGGTGAAGTCCATTGACTTTCGCTCGCGCAAGGCGAGGCGGCTCGGCAAGGCACCGGCGCAACTGGTTGACGAAGTGCTGTCAATCCTTGACGCATGCATCTACTGACGTCGCGCGCAAAACCTAAGCGACGACATCCGAATTCACTCATCAACCGGCGTAACCCGGTGAAGGTTTTGCATGACACTGTTGGCCGTTGGCAACGCCGGGATCGAATTCGGCGCCACTGAAATCTTTCGCGATATCACCTTTACCGTCGCGGCCGGTGATCGCTGGGCCGTGGTTGGACGTAACGGCACCGGCAAGACCACGCTGATGAAGTTCATCACTGGTGACCTCATGCCAACCAAAGGCACGGTCACGCGCCAGCCGGGCCTGCGCGTCGCGCTGATGGATCAGCATCGTCGTTTTCCGGAAGACATGTCGCTGTGGGACATTGTCGCCGGAGCGTTTGGCGAACTGCGCGAGCTCGAACACTCTCTCGCCGAACAAGCCGCCAATCTCGAACACGATCACGGCGAAGCGGCGATGGCCAAATACGGACGCGACCTCGAACGCTTCGAGCGCGACGGCGGCTATCAGATGGCGGCCAAGGTCGACTCGGTCCTGATGGGCGTAGGGTTTGACCCGGAGTCGGCGCGTCTCACCACCATCGGTACACTGAGCGGCGGCGAACGTGGACGTGTCGCCCTCGCACGACAACTTGCGACTCCCGCCGAAGTACTGCTGCTCGACGAACCAACAAACCATCTCGACCTCGAGACGACGGCGTGGCTCGAAGCGCATCTGCGCGAGTCCGATCGCACCGTCATTTGTATTAGTCACGATCGTGCGTTCCTTGCGGCCCTCGCAGACCATGTGTTGCACTTTGAAGGTGGCACCGCATTCGCCTACACGGGCGGGTACGCGTCCTTCATTACACAACGCGAAGAGCGGCGACTCACCCAAGCACGGCAGTTCGAGCAGCAGTCCAAGAAGATTGCCTCGGAGATGGAGTACATCGCGCGCAACCTAGCGGGTGTGAACACGTCGCAAGCGAAGGGTCGTCGCAAACGGCTGGAACGTATGCCGCGCTTGTCGGCACCAATTGGCGGCGACTCGGTCATGGCGCTTCGGCTCACGGCCGGCAACCGCAGCGGTGACCGTGTCATCGAAGCGGAACATGTGACCGTCGCTGTCGAAAATCGCGATCTCATTCGTGATGTATCCGTCGTGCTCGAACGCGGTGAAGTGGTGGCGCTCGTCGGCCCGAATGGTTCCGGCAAAACAACACTCATTCGCACGTTGCTGGAAGAACATCCCACCGCAGCCGGCCGCATCAAACGCGGTCCATCGACCACCGTCGCCTACTATCGACAGAATCTCGCGCACCTACCGCTCGACAGCGCGATCTATGACGTGATCGCCGACTTGCGCCCATTGTGGGAGCGTCGACAAGTGCAGGGCCACCTCGGTCGTTTCGGCTTTAGCGGTGACGAAGTACAACGCACCGTGGGCACACTCTCCGGTGGCGAACGTGCGCGCGTTGCGCTGGCGTTGCTCACGCTTGAAACATCCAACCTGCTCATTCTTGACGAGCCAACCAATCATCTCGACGTCGAATCGATAGAAGCCATGGAAGACGCGATCGAGTCGTACGAAGGCAGTATGCTGATCGTCAGTCATGACCGCGCCGTGCTGCGCGGTGTGGCAACGCAGGTGTGGGAAGTGCGCGGCCAGCAACTACACATGTTCCCGGGCAGTTTTGTGGAATGGGAAGAAGCGCGTGCGGAAGCGAAGGCGAAAGCGGAACGGGAATCACGTGAAGCTGCTGCACGCGAAACGGAGCGCAGCGCAAAAGTTCGTGCGCAAGTGAATGCAGCAGCCAACGCCGCCAACCGTGCGTCGAAGCAAACCACGAAACACAGCACCAAGGGTGCATCGGCGAAACACGGACACGCCGGCAGTAACGGCAACGCGAAACAGCACGATGGCGACGCACGCAAGCAGGCGCGTGTGGCGGAGAAGCAGGTCGCGGACGCCGAGCTCCGCGTTTCCGTCATTGAGGGACGTGTCGCGGAACTGACGCGGAACCTCGAGGACATGACGCTGTACGACACGCCACACGGTGTCCAGCGGGCGCAGGAACTCGGTCGCCAGCTGGATGAGGCAAAGGACGAACTTGATGACGCCGTACACGAGTGGACATCCGCCGCTGAGCGCGTGCAAACTGTCGCCAAGTCTCGTTAACTTTAACCATTGGTCATGACCCTCGGCGCTCGTGCACTACTTGGCGCGATTGCGCTGTTTGAGGTCGTGTGCGCGACGCCTGTGTGTGCGCAGGACGTCACAGCCAGCACCGTAGCCGAGCGAGATTCGTCGCGCGCGCTGACGCGTGTGGCTCTTTCCGCGCTGCTGGCCGATGCGAGCAAGCGCAATGTGCTGCCCCCCACGCTTATCGCTTACAAAGCGAGCGTGGAGACAGAGATCGCCGTGCTGCTCCGACGGGAAGAAGGGACAGAGGCGGTGGCGGCAGTGGAGCAGGTGGCGAGTGTGCTGCGCTGGACTCGGAGCGGCTACTACGACCAGCATGTGATCGGATATCGCGCGCAACAAGCGGGTGGCACGCTCTCCATGCTCAGCGTGTTTCGCACCGGCTGGCTCAACCCGTCGCTCTACGGCAATCGCCTGCGCGTCACACGACGCTCGAGCGCGGCCGCACGCAGCAACAGCGCGCGGAAAGACGGACTCGACACGTTACCTGCTGTGCATCCGTTGGCGGTCGATCGCGAGTCGTACTATCGCTACACTGGCGGCGATACCATCGTCACCATGCGTGTCGGCGATCGCGCGATCCCGATTGTGCACGTGCGCGTGCAACCGCGCACGGATGTACAGGGGCAAGTGCTGCTGTTTGACGGTGAACTGGATCTCGATGCGTCACGTGGTGCACTCGTGCGGTTGCGCGGCAACTTCGTTCGTCTGCACGCGCCGAACGGGCCGCTCGGCGGTAACCTGCTCACCG
>JAYSVL010000280.1:0-5513 GCA_043718595.1 Gemmatimonadaceae bacterium | reverse complement strand
CCAACGGGTTTGAAATTGGTTCGCACGGTCATACGCACACGCGCATACGCGGACTCGACGCGCACGACGCCGAGCGCGAACTGCAGGGCTCTCGCGTGGAGTTGGAAGCGGCGATTGGCGCGCCCGTTGACAGTTTCGCATTTCCGTATGGCACCCACGACCGGCTTGCCCTTGAGCGCGTACAGCAGGCCGGGTACCGCGCGGCGTGTACACTCAAACGATGGTCTAATGCGCGTGGCGGAAATTCGGTGCGGCTGGGACGCATGAGTGTGGGCGGGCAACTTCCTGCATGGCAGCTGGCCGCCAAGTTGCTCAAGATGCAACTCACGCCGGCCTTCGCGTGACCTCACTGCGCTTTCGTTTCGCGCGCGCCGTGCGACGTCTGTTGCGTGTGGATCGCGAGCGACGATGGAATGCGGAGTATGCGGCTGGGAAATGGACGCGATTGCAGGGCCTTGATGAGATGGCTCATCATGCGGTGCTGGCCGGCTACTTTGCGCGGCTCAAGCCCGGTGGATCACTGCTCGACGTCGGTTGTGGCGAAGGGTTGTTTCACGAGCAACTGCGCGGCTGCTACTCGCGCTATGTTGGTTGCGATTTTGCCGAAGCCGTGCGCATCGCGAGTGCCACAGCCGATGCGCGTACCACCTTTGTTGCCGCCGACATGCATGACTTCACGACGACAGAACACTTTGACGCCGTCGTCTTCAACGAAAGCATCTACTACCACGAGAACCCCGTGCAGGGATTGCAACGGTTCGCTGCGTTTCTTGCGCCTGACGGAGTTTTGCTCGTCTCCATGCACAAGACCGAACGCAACGACCGCTTGTGGCAAGACTTCGATGCACATTTCGCAGTACGTGACGCTGTGGAATTAACCAACCAGCGCGGTGTGCAGTGGACGACGAAAGTGCTGGTTGCACGCTGACGCACGGAGCGCGAGGCTGCGCTGCTCAGCGCACCCAGAAACCGAGAACGGCAACTGAGAACGGCACGCTGTGAGCTGTGAGCGGCTGAGCTGCGAGCTTCGTGCAGGTCCGTGACGCAGGCGACGTTGGCGACATACTAGCGTCGCAGTCCCGTGCCAAATGGCGCGATGCCAGGCAGCGTGATGGGGAGCTGACCGGTGATTGGCGTCTTGCCGAGCATCGCGCGTCCGGCGGCCTGTTGCGACAACGTCCACGGGCTCCAGGCGATGAGATGTGCACTGGTGAGTGGGAGTCCGAGTGCGAGATACGGATTGAGAAATGAGACGAGCACCACACGGGTGCCCGCGGCACGCAGTCCGTTGATGAGCTCCGGTACACCGCGCGTTGGCGCCATGCTGGCGGTGTTCGTACTCGCCCCGATGTAGGAGGAAAGAATCACCACATCCGCGCCGCGCGCGATGTTGATCGCATTGTCGACCGCAGCAGGCAGCAGCGCGGGCTCTGGATTGGCCTGATACGTGCCCGTTCCCCCCGCCGCAGCGCCCGCCGTTGCGTCGAACACCGTTTCCGGACTGAGCGAAAGCGACAGGAGTTGCGGATACGACGATTTGAGAACGGCATCAAAGACGCGACCTGCGCTGAGGTCAACACGCGGTGTGATCGTGATGCTCACCACCTTGCTTTGCGGCGGTAGTTTGAGCGGCACCAGATTGAGCGAGTCATGCACCAAAGTGATCGCTTGTTCGGCGGCCCGTCGTGCTGGTGCGATGTTCGCCGCGATGCCGACGCTGTTGCGCACGGCCTCAATGTTCACGAACCGATGGCGATCGAGTGCAAATTCGTGCTTGGCGATCAGGAGTTTCCTGACCGATGCGTCGACGCGCGATTCTGGGAAGCGTCCGCTTTTCACGCCATCGACGACCGCTTGAATAGCCACCTTCGCGTCCGTCGGCATCAACAACACGTCGTTGCCGGCCACCACTGCGCGTTGCGTCGCCTCGGCCATCGTCATGTTGCCCAACACGCCATTCATGTCGAGCGCATCGGTCACCAGAATGCCACGAAAACCCATGTCACGACGCAACACGTCGGTCATCACGGCCGCGCTCAGCGTGGCGGCCGTATGCGTGGTGTCGAGCGCCGGTAAATCGCCATGGAACGTCATCATGCCGCGTACACCAGCGGCGATGGCATCGCGAAACGGTCGTAGCTCCACACTGTCGAGTCGCGCACGTGACCCAGTAACGCGTGCGAGTTCGAGATGCGAGTTCTGGTCAGTGTCGCCGTGTCCGGGAAAATGTTTACCGGTGGCCAGCATGCCATGCTGTTGAATGCCACGGACGAGCGCCGCACCCATCGCGCCAACGAGTGCGGGGTCTTCGCCAAACGACCGCGAGCTGATGACCGGGTTCTGTGGATTGTTGTTGACGTCCAGCACAGGCGCAAACGCCATGTGAATGCCCATCGCGCGTCCTTCGACGGCAGTGACGCGACCCATTTCGTAAGCAAGCATCGTGTCGCGTGTCGCGCCGATTCCCATTTGATACGGGAATGACGTCGCGCCACCCAGTTCAATCGCATTGGGCAAAAACCAGCCGCCACGGGCACGGAATGCAGCACCGGTTTCCAGGTCTGCGCCAATGAGCAGCGGCAAACGTGCGGCGCGTTGCAACGCGTTCGTTTTGGCGGCGATATCAAGCGGGCCGCCGACGGAGACAATCACGCCGCCCAATTCCTGTTCGCGCACGAGCCGCTCGATGGCAGTGAACGCTGGCGCGTCGTCGGCAGTGTAGTCGCCGAGCGTCCACACCCACACCATCTGCGCCGCTTTCTGCCGGAGCGAGAGCTTCGCGAGCACGGCGTCGGCCCAGCGCGCGTCGGCAGAGCGGCTGTGACGCGCATTCCGTTCTGTAGGGGCACGCCGAGCGGCACTTGTTGACGGTGTTCGTGTGCCTTGCGCGAGTGCCAGAGGAGCCTGTGTGTAGGCGATGAACAGCAGGCCAACGACCGCGGTACACGAGGTAAGGCGTTGAGTCATGTGGTGAAGCGATAGGGAGTGCTGGCCCAACCCGTGCGGTGCGTTTGCCGGGACACGGCTGGGCAATGGAATGATGTGCCGAAGAATGCCATGATGACGGAGGTCAGGCGAACTGTGATTACGATGGACTTGGCGGGTGACCGACAGACATTTCGGTGGAGGCTTGACATGGGTAAGCGAGAAGGGCAAGTTCCATATATGGAGGTGTATATGGAGAGTCTTTCAAAGAAAACGACGATCCTGTTCACGTACGAGGAGCATCAGCGACTGACGTCGTTGGCATCGCGTCGCGGCGTGAGTTTGGGCTCGCTCGTTCGGGAGGCGTGTATGGTGCAATACGGTGTGGTTGATCGGGTGGGGCGCGCGGCGGCCGTGTCGTCGTTGGTGTCGCTGTCGTTGCCCGTGGGGTCGACGACCAAGATGAAGCAGGAGTCGGTGTTGGCGCCTGACGCGCTGATGCCGTGACATCGGGAGCGGCGATGATTCTGATTGATGCCAACATCCTGATGTACGCGGCGGGCGCGCCGCATCGGTGTAAGCAGCCGAGCGCGCGCTTGCTGCAGCGCGTGGCTGACGGGGAGATCGACGCACTCATTGACGCGGAGCTGTTGCAGGAAATTCTGCATCGTTACCGCGCGATTGGGCGTTGGGCGGACGGCAAGCAGGTGTACGACCTGGCGCGTCAGATTTTTCCGACGGTGTTGCCGATCACTGCAGACATTATGGATCGCGCTCGGGAGTTGCTTGACGAACACGACGGCATGATGGCGCGTGATGCGCTGCATGCCGCCGTGGTACTCAGCGAGGGACTAGACGCGATTTGCAGCTATGATCGCGACTTCGACGGGATTGTTGGTGTGCGGAGGATTGAGCCGGAAGCGTAGCACGGAAAGAAAAGAGGGCGATGGATCCGTACGCACGCAAACAACAATAAAAAGCATTTGACGCAGAGGTCTAGCAGGAGTCCGCAAAATTCGCAGAGGACATCAAACGAACTTCAAAACGTTCTCCTCTGCGCCCTTGGCGGACCTCTGCCCGCCCTCTGCGTCAAATGCTGTTTATTGTTGTTTGTTGTTGTTTGTTGTTGTTTGTTGATTGCAGGAAGTATCAAATCGCCGGAAAGCAAAGGTCCCCGACTTGAGAGAAATCGTAACTGGGCAAACCACCGTCAAGCCGGAACCAGATGCCGTTGATGGTACCGGGGCCTACACCCACCAGATTGCTTGCTCCCCACAACATCTGGATCGTCGCTTCGGCTCCCTGCAGTACTCGGCTTGCCGACGTACTTCCCTCGACAGCCGCATTGGCTGGCGGGATGACGAAGTTGCCAAACTGCGCCGAGGCGACAGACGCGCTGGTGGCGAGCGCCACGGCGAGCGAGCAAATGGTGCGAAACGCAGGCATGCGAATCATCAATGTGCCCTGAGAAAGGGTGGTGTTGCGTTTAGCAACAGTTTGGACCATCGGTACGACAATCTGTGGCGAAAACGTGACCGTAATCGAATACGGTCACTGCAGAGCTAAGTCGTTGTGCGTGACGGAGCTCACGAGAAAAAGCGGCTGCGTCGACTTCCGCCGCAGGTATGAACTGCAAGAAACTTGCCAAAGCGCCACTGTCACACCGTGTCACCGCTCGAGTTCGGTTGGGCTGGCAAGCACGACGGCGTACCAGAGCCTGCTATCACCGCGCTGGCACCCGGGAGGTCCTCCGGCACCGACTACATCGCGCTCGTGTCGATCACGAATCGGTACTTCACATCGCTCTTCACCATGCGACCGTACGCCTCGTTGATGTACGTCGGCTGGATCAGCTCGATGTCCGAGGCGATGCCGTGACGCGCACAGAAGTCGAGCATGTCCTGCGTCTCAGGGAGACCGCCAATCAGTGAACCGGCCAGTCGGCGACGATGGGTAATGAACGGCCAGACGGACGGCGACGGATGCGGCTCTGGCGACCCACCAAGCAAAACCAGTGTGCCGTCGCGACGGAGCAAGCGCAGTTCCGACTCCAGGTCGTGCGGTGCGCTGACCGTATCGAGTATGAGATCCAGCGATTCGCGGACCGCTTTGACCGCTGCCCTGTCGGTTGTCACAACGACCGCATTGGCACCAAGGCGTTCAGCGTCGGCGACTTTGTGGGGCGACGTTGTGAACAGTGTGACATGTGCCCCCAACGCGTGCGCCAGCTTGACCCCCATATGACCCAGTCCGCCCAGGCCAACCACACCTACGCGGGTATTTGGTCCGCATTTCCATTCGCGAAGCGGTGAGAAGGTCGTGATGCCCGCGCACAGCAGCGGCGCGGCCGCAGCGAGCTCCATCCCGTCCGGTATGCGCAGCACAAATCGCTCGTCCACCACGATATCTCGTGAGTAACCACCTTGCGTTGGTTTGCCGGTTTGCCGTTCCGTGCTTCCATACGTTCCGGTCGATCCCTTCTCGCAATACTGCTCCAATCCAGCGCCGCACGAGCCGCACTGCTGACAGCTATCGACCAGGCATCCGACCCCGACATGTTGGCCCACGCGTACCCGCGTGACCGCTTC
>JAYSVL010000279.1:0-1933 GCA_043718595.1 Gemmatimonadaceae bacterium | reverse complement strand
ACCTAGGTCAACTCTAGTCTACTTCTTAATGCCTGCGAATCGAAAGGACCCCGCCGGTTCCGCCAGCCGCGCTCGATAGCGCTCGGCTGCCAATCATGTAGCTGCTATGGAGAAGCCTGCAATTCCCTACGGGGCGGGCCATCAAGGAAAAGTACGAGGCGTTGGCTGGTGCGCTGTCTGTCTGACGTTGTGTGATTGACCATATCACCGTTTGACAGCGCGCGAAGCGCACCGTCGCCTGCGTGCGTGACGAGTATGGTCAGGCGCTCCTCAGCCGTCGCGACTTGAACTTTGAGCACAATTTCGCCAACACTGTTGGCAAGTCGGACCAGATGCACCGCGGTATCACCGATCTCCACGCGCGAGTCACTTCCCCGACTTTCCACCGCCAGGGAATGCGACGGTCCGCGCACCCAAGTCGCAGCGGAAAGAATTTCGACGACCGCAGCGCTGGCGGTCGACTCGATAGTGATGGAATGCACCGCCATCGTGTACCTGCTGCGCGCCAAGGGGGATCACTACTCGCTGGATGCCTGCAAGGTCGCAGTTGATGAAGTGTCGCGACTATAGGACCAATGTCCTACCCGCCCAGGCCGCGAAATCAGTTACGATCGGTGGTCCCACGGATGCACCAGCACCGCCAGTTGCGTCCGCGTCGTGACGCCCATTTTTGCGAACACGCGCTCCGTATGTCGGCGAACTGTGTGGACACTTATGCGTAGCGCATGCGCAATGGCTTTTGCTGATGAGCCGGTCGAGACGAGCGTCGCGACTTCACGCTCCCGGTGGGTCAGCGCCATGAGGCCTTCGGGAATCGCAGGCGCTGCTTCCCGTTCACTCCAGACCAGCGCAACGATTGATTGCGCTGGATCACCGGGAGGGAGCGACAACAGCGACACTCGTTGCAATCCCAATCGGCATGTCTTCGATGCGACGGTGTACGATCGACTCGCACCGGTTTCGGCACGGCATGCAGAGAGCGACCTCGCAAACCCCCGGCAGGCGAGCTCAAGCTCTGCTGTGCGTTCGCCGAGCAGCTGAGCCGCTGGGCTTGAGACGAAACGGTGCTGTCCGTCTTGATCGAACACGGCCACGGGAAGGCCGAGCGCAAGTAGCGAGGACACGATGTCGCCGGCGGTGTGCCTGCCGTGTATCGTCGGCAACGCATTGGTCGGATCAAACCGGGGAATTTCCGCGAATGGCCGCGGGGCAGCTTGGCTCGAAGGCCGACGGTGACGTACCTGAGTGCGACGAACGGTGCTGATTTCCATAGACTCGCGCCCGGAAGGGGTGATAGTGCAGGTTCGTCGCAAACCTGAGCCAGCCCCGTCAATTGGTTCTTGGTCGAGTCACAACTCAGTCTCAACTGGCCCCAAAAAAGGCGGAATCGGAGACTGCCCTAGCCGCACGGTGGCCAAGTTGCTGTTGAGTCAGGTACACTTGTGTGGTCGTCGTCTGGTAATCCACGCTTGCGCCATGACCCTGCATCTCAGTCTCTTCGGTTCTCCGCGCCTCGAACGCGACGGTAGTACCGTGGCCGGGAAGTCGGTTCAGAGACGCCGCATTGCTATCCTCGCCCTGCTTGCTCTCGCGCCACGCCGCTCGCTGACGCGCGAACGCATTCTCGGCTACCTCTGGGCTGATCACGCTCCGGATGCCGGCCGCCGGCTCATCTCTGAAGCGATTTATGTATTGCGACGCGAACTCGGCGAGGATGCGGTCCTTGGCACCAGCGGCGACGAACTGACACTTTCGGCAGCTGTGTCGTGCGACGTCGACGAGTTTTTCGCCGCAATTGCTGCCGAGCGTTGGGACGACGCGGTCTCACTGCATCTCGCGCCGCTGATGGATGCGTGGTACGTCAATGACGCGTCCGAGTTCGAGCGATGGGCCGAGGGCGAGCGCGTGCTGACCACGGCGGCGTATTCCAAGG